>JACQYJ010000021.1:0-2693 GCA_016208525.1 Deltaproteobacteria bacterium
CCCTTACAGACAATTGCCTCTTCATCTGTAAAGACCTTATTTATAAACCTTTCTCCGAAGCGTTCAACTGCCTTTTCAATCCTCTGTATACTTACTATATCAGTGCCGATTCCTATTATCATAGTGGTTGTTTCAACACCGCCTGATTGACCTTAACCAGTTCAGTCATCTCCCTGACAGCCTTGTCGAGGCCCACAAGGACGGCCCTTGAAATGATGCTGTGCCCTATGCTGAATTCCTCTATCTCTGATATCTTTGATATCTTTTTTATGTTTATATAGTTAAGTCCGTGCCCTGCATTTATCCCTAACCGTAACTTGCTTGCCGCCTTCGTCGCATCAAGGATCCTTCCGAACTCTATCTCCCCTTCCTCTTTATTTGCCGCATCAGCGTACCTGCCTGTATGTATCTCGACGTAGTCAGCCCCGACCCTGAGGGCGGCCTTTACCTGGTCTATCTCCGGGTTTATAAAGAGGCTTACAGCTATACCTCCGTTTTTCAAAACGGAAATCTGTTTTGAGAGGCCTTCCTTGTTCATGACAACATCAAGCCCTCCCTCTGTAGTCAGTTCAGCCCTTTTTTCAGGGACAAGGGTGACCATATCCGGTTTGATCTCAAGTGCAATATTTATCATTTCTTCGGTTGCAGCCATCTCAAGGTTCAGCTTTGTTTTAACGGTTTCCCTGAGCAACCTGAGGTCCCTGTCCTGTATATGTCTCCTGTCCTCCCGGAGGTGTACCGTAACCCCGTCGGCCCCTGCAAGCTCCACAATGGAAGCTGCCGTAACCGGATCCGGCTCCTTCCCAAGTCTTGCCTGCCGTAGTGTCGCTATCTGGTCTATATTTACTGAAAGACGAGCCATATATAAACTCCTTCGGAAATGTAAAATAAAAAGTGCAAAACGCAAATTTATGAGCCTCTTGCAAAACTATTGTTTGTGGTTCGACAGGCTCACCACGAACGGGTTAAAACTCAATGATTTCAACCTAACTACCGTTCGCCCTGAGCTTGTTGAAGGGTAATTGTGGACTTTTGCAAGAACCTCTTATGTCACACCATTTTAACCTTTGCAATTTGCAATTGCTTATCCCAGCGCCCTCTCTATGCTCTCCGCTATCCCCTGGGCCATAACTGTTATCCCCTGCTTGTCCTCTCCCTCAATCATGACCCTGGCCAGAGGTTCTGTCCCGGAAAACCTCACCAGTACCCTCCCTTTATCAAGGAGGTCCTTCTCCACCTTTGCAATCATAGCGGATATGCCGGGGAACTCTCCCAGATCCCGTTTCTTCTTTACCTTCACATTCAGAAGCACCTGGGGAAGAGTGGTCATACATGAAGCAAGTTCAGAGAGAGGTTTGCCTGTTTTCTTCATGACTGAGATGGTCTGGAGGGCGGAGAGTGTGCCATCCCCTGTGGTCGAATGGTCAAGGAATACCATGTGGCCTGACTGCTCGCCTCCAAGACTGTAGCCGCCCTTTACCATCTCTTCAACGACATGCCTGTCTCCTACGGCGGTCTTAAGCACTTTTATCCCGGCCTTTTTCATGGCTATATCAAGGCCCATATTGCTCATCACCGTTGCAACCAGAGTATCCTTCTTTAACTTACCTTCGGCATGCATATTAAGGGCGCAAAGGGCCATGATCTGGTCTCCGTCAACCACGTTGCCGTGTTCATCAGCAAATATCGCCCTGTCTGCATCTCCATCAAGCGCGATCCCTATATTAGCATTGTTATCTCTGACAGCCCTGCTTATCACATCAGGGTGGAGTGAACCGCAGTCTCTGTTTATATTCTCGCCGTCAGGCGTTTTATTTAATGCTATCACCTGAGCCCCAAGCTCGGTGAGGACCCTGGGAGCAACCTTATAGGCCGCCCCATTGGCGCAGTCAAGAACCACCTTCAGCCCCTCAAGGTCTATGTTTCCTGGAATGGAATTTTTAAGATGTACGATATACCTTCCTATGGCATCCTCAATCCTGTAGGCCTTCCCTACCTCCTCGGCAGTCGGCCTTATGGAGTCAATCCCGTTTGAAAAAATGAGCCGCTCTATCTCTTTTTCCACCGCATCAGGGAGCTTGAACCCGCTCGGGGAAAAGAATTTTATGCCGTTGTCCTGAAAAGGGTTGTGGGACGCAGATATGACAACTCCGGCGTCAGCCCTCATGTTGCTGGTTATAAAGGCTATCCCGGGCGTTGGGAAAGGACCAAGGAGCATGACATCAACACCCATTGAGCAGATACCGGCGCATAGGGCGGTCTCAAGCATGTATCCTGAAAGCCTTGTATCTTTTCCAATGACTATCCTGTGCCTCCTGTCCTTATCTTTAAACAAATGCCCGGCAGCCCTGCCGACCTTCATGGCCATCTCAACGGTCATGGGCTCTATGTTTGCCGTCCCCCTTATGCCGTCCGTTCCGAAAAGCTTTCTCATCTTTAACCCCTTTAAAACTAATTTCCTGCATTTTTTATTGCATCCGCCATCCTGACGGCCTGTACCCCTTCCTTGACGTCATGAACCCTGACTATGTCAGCTCCATTCATTATGCCTGCCGCCAGAGTGGCGGCAGTGCCTGTGAGTCGATCAGCAACATCAGCCCCGATTACCTTCCCTATAAAAGACTTTCTCGATGTGCCGATCAGTACAGGCTTGCCAAGGGCCCTGAATGCCTCCAGGTTCTTCATGATAGTCA
>JACQYJ010000021.1:2703-3396 GCA_016208525.1 Deltaproteobacteria bacterium
GCAAAATGGTCTTGCCGAAACCTATCCCTGGGTCAATAACTATCTTGTCAGACGCAATCCCTGCATCATCGGCAATCCTGATACTGTGTTTAAGGTATTCCAATATCTCGCTTATCAAAGAGGTATAGGTAGGGGATCGTTGCATGTCCCGCGGCGTCCCCTTGATATGCATAATTATAACAGCGGCGCCAGAAGATGCAGCTACGGCGGGCATATAAGAGTCAAACCGGAGGCCGCTTATGTCGTTTACTATCTCTGCCCCGGCCTCCAGGGCCCTCTTTGCAACCTCCGCCTTGTATGTGTCTATAGAGATAGGGATGCTTATCTTCGGGGCAAGCCTCTCTATAACAGGGATGACCCTCTTCAACTCCTCTTCCGGGGAAACCTGTTCTGCTCCAGGCCTTGTGGACTCTCCACCGATGTCAATAATATCGGCCCCCTCATCCGCCATCTCCATTCCTCTCCCGACGGCAGTATCCGTATCTAAGAATATCCCTTTTCCAGAGAAGGAATCTGGCGTAACATTGAGGATACCCATGATAAACGTCCTCTCGCCAAA
This sequence comes from Deltaproteobacteria bacterium, assembly GCA_016208525.1. GTDB lineage: Bacteria > Desulfobacterota > JAENJC01 > JAENJC01 > JAENJC01 > JAENJC01. The sequence continues at coordinate 3,263 of JACQYJ010000021.1, forward strand.
CACGAATCTCTTTTTTCCAGTCTTTAGAGGCGGAGGTGTTGACCTGATTGAATGTAGAAGCCTGCTTAATTCGACAGCATGATGCTTGAGTCCGAACGGCTGAACCCTGAGTTTTTTTGCAAGCCTTTCAAACT
>JACQYJ010000001.1 GCA_016208525.1 Deltaproteobacteria bacterium
AAGTCTCGTGGCTGTTACACCTTCGTTGATAGCCCCGCCTCTGGCAAGGGTCAGGTCTTCAGCATGGGATATAACCGTAAGGCCAAAACTTGAGGCATACTCCAGCGCCCTTCTCATCAGATCAGCATTCATCACAGGCCTTCCGTCATCGGACACAGCCACGCATCCCGCCTCTTTTAATTCACCGATGTTTGCCAGTACCTCGCCTTGGAGTCCCTTTGATATGGCCCCTATCGGAAATACATTGCAAGAACCCTCTCCTTTGGCCTTTCTCAGGATATACTCCGTAATGGAAGGCTCGTCATTGACAGGGTCTGTGTTTGCCATGCATGCAATAGATGTAAAACCGCCTGCTACCGCTGCGGCAGTACCGGTTTTTATAGTTTCCTTCCACTCATATCCGGGCTCTCTCAGATGCACATGGATGTCTATAAGGCCGGGGACTACAATCTTGCCGGAGGCGTCAATTGTCTCGATTGCGGATTTCGGATTGCGGATTGCGGAATTATGAACCGTAACAGAAATAATCTTGCCGTCTTCGACAAGTATGTCGTATGTCCCGTCTATCTTGTTCGCCGGGTCTATGACCCGTCCGCCTTTTATGAGCAATTGCATTTCTCCTAACTCCTAACACTCCGGGGACAGTCCCCATTCTACGACTTCGCTCTGCTACGTCCGTAAATAGGGACAGTCCCCTACGTAACTGCTTCTTTATGTCCGCCTGCAAGTAGATATAATAAAGCCATCCTGACAGCTATACCGTTGTTCACCTGATCAAGGATCAGAGACCTTGCCCCGTCTGCAACCTCTGAGGATATCTCAACCCCCCTGTTCATAGGGCCGGGATGCATGATAACAGCGTCTTCCTTTGCCAGAGAAATATTTTTACTATTGAGACCAAAGAACCTGGAATACTCCCTTACTGACGGGAAGAGGGACTGCCCCTGCCTTTCAAGCTGGATTCGAAGCATCATTATCACATCGGCATCTGTCAGGGCCTCTTCCATGGAGCCTGCAACTGAAAGGGATGAAGGATGATTACCCCTTCAATCTTCCCTTTCTTTTCCGTAATAGTCATCAGGTCAAGCAGGGCCTGTGAGGGGTGCTCGTGGGAACCGTCACCTGCGTTAATAACTGACGCCTTGAGCCTATTTGCTATGAAATGAGGAGCGCCAGACGCAGGATGCCGGATTATTATGACATCGGAGTTCATTGCCTCGATATTCCTCACTGTATCTGAAAGGGTCTCGCCCTTCTGAACAGAACTTGCAGATGCTGATATATTTATGGTGTCGGCTGAAAGCCTCTTTGCAGCTATCTCAAAAGAGGTCCTTGTCCTGGTGGATGCCTCTAAGAAGAGATTTATAACAGTCTTCCCTCTCAGGGTAGGGACCTTCTTGATGTCCCTTCCAAGCACCTCTTTGAAGGACTCGGCTGCCTCAAGGATAAGCCTTATCTCATCGCGGGAGAGTGATTCGATATCCAATATATCCTTTCTTCCAAGACCCATAGTTCCCCAAGCGGGGACAGTCCCGATTCTACGACTACGCTACGCTTCGTCCGTAAATCTGGGACAGTCCCCTGAGAATGTCTTTTTTGCTTAGACCCATAGTTTACACACCAAGGATGAGGGATAAGGGATGAATTTAAAACATTCATCCTTCAGCCTTCATCCCTCAGCCTTTTGTATTTCTGCAACCGTCACCTCATCAACCCCGTCTTTTTCTACAAGACGAACATTCACAGACTCCTTGCGGGATGTGGAGACATTCTTTCCAACATAATCTGCTCTTATAGGAAGCTCCCTGTGTCCCCTGTCTATCAGGACGGCCAGTTGGATCATCATGGGTCTGCCAAATTCCATTACAGCATCAATGGCAGCCCTTACCGTCCTTCCTGTATACAGGACATCATCTACTATTACTATCTTACCTCCGTCCACATTAAAGGGGATATCTGTTCCCCTGAGTACCGGCTGATTGGTTCCAATCGTCAGATCGTCCCTGTAGAGGGTAATATCAACAATCCCAACAGGAACCTCAGCCTTTTCTATCTCCGAGATTATCCCGGCAATCCTCTGCGCCAGAAACACCCCGCCTGTCCTTATTCCCACAAGGGCAAGCCCTTCGCTCCCCCTGTTTTTTTCAAGTATCTCGTGGGCAATCCTGATTAACGCCCTGTGAATCCCTTTATTATCAAGAATATGGCCTTTCTTTTCCACTATAACCAGCCCCTAAAAAAAGGCCTCCTTACAAATCTTATGTAAGAAGGCCTCTGCATCTTGTTAGTATTTATACTGTTCATCTGTTTCCCTTTCCAACCTCACAGGGCTGGGTTAAAAGGTCTTCTTTATTTCTATCTAATTTAAGCCGCCGCTCTTTGGCGCCCCACCTCTGGGCTTGAAGATATACGTATACTTGTATACCCCGGCAAAGTCAACATCCACCTTATACGCGCCTTCTATCACAGCCGGCTTCCCTTCCTCCCTGATAATCTGAACGTCATCAATGGGTAAGGGGACATCAATCGCTGCAAGCTTCGCCTTTATTGCACCTCTTACCTCTTCTTCCGGTGCAACCTTCAATCTGATGGCTTGATCTTTAAACAGCTGCTCAACTTCATAGAACTTTATCCAGGGGACGGCCATCATCACCCCTACGTAAATCCCTGTGCCTATTACAGCTAAGAATATAAGGCTTCCGAGAGAGAATGACCCTGTTTGTGACTTTAGTCTGCCCATTATGGTAACTACTATCATTAATTTCTGCTGTAGTCAACAGTTGATCGTCTCGTAAAAAGTCTTTTCTGTGGTTCGACAAGCTCACCACGAACGGAATAAAGTCAATGATTTCAACCAGACCACCGTTCGCCCTGAGCTTGTCGAAGGGTGATTTGTGACTTTTTACGAGACCATCAACAGTTTAGTCTATAAGATTTGCAATCCTTGTAAGCCTTGGCAAAAAGCGCTCCCGGTCCCATGACCAGTACAGGATAAACGCTTTTCCTTTTATCTCGCTCTTCCTCACAAATCCCCAGAAGCGGCTGTCATAGCTTCTATCCCTGTTGTCGCCCATGACGAAGAGGGAATCCGGAGGCACAGTTACCGGTCCAAAGTTGTCTCTCGGGTCATTTCCCCTGGGATATATCATATCGTCTGCAAAATGGGCATGAGAATCTGGAATTGCAATGTCGTTTACGTAAACCTTTTTATTCCGCACCTCAACCTTATCCCCTGGAAGGCCGATGGCCCTCTTTATGAAGTCCTTGCTGGGGTCTACAGGGTATGCAAAGACGACTACGTCGGCCCTTTCCGGCTCCCTTATAGGCAACACCTTTATGTCCGTAAAAGGTATTTTAGTGCCATACAGGAACTTATTTACAAGCAGATGGTCACCGATAAGAAGTGTCGGCTCCATTGAGCCTGAGGGGATCTTGAAGGCCTGAACCACAAAGGTCCTCACAAAAAGGGCCAGTATCAGGGCAATTGCAATTGATTCTGCCCATTCCCTGAACTGGGACTTGCCTTGAACAGTCATTTCTTTTTCTTTATTCGTATCTTTGTCTTTTTTAGTCACACCCTATCCTTTCAAATTCATTAATTTATTAAAAACCTTCTATAATAATCCACAGATTTCACAGATTAGCGCAGATTAAATTC
>JACQYJ010000002.1 GCA_016208525.1 Deltaproteobacteria bacterium
GTATGCCAGCTTGCGGTTGAAATCACCCTCAGCCCTTGTTCGCGCCGCAAAGAGGCCGTATGTAACGGTCTGGGAGTACAGGTCGGCAAACTCATCATGGGACAGGCCGCTTATCAGATATTTTCTGAATGCCTCGTAGAAGCCGAGAATGAAACCTTTCTTTCCGCTTGTTTCCTCCTTCAGCTCCTCTGAGACCACCTCTTCCTTCAAAAACCTTGTCCTCTTGGCAAGTTCAACCGCGAGACTCCTGGCGTCATGGACTTTGGGAAGAGAAAAGGAAAAATATCTTTCGAGCAGTTTAAAAAACTGTTCCTCATTTTCAACCGGCGGGACTGTCTTCACCTTGTGGAATATGGCGGGGCGTCCTATCTGAACCCTGTCAACAAGCTCTCCGTTTCGGTAAAGACGGAACTCAAAGAAGTTTGTCAGTAGAAGGTTTGGGAATGTGCTGCGGTAGCGCTTTAACTGCTCCGAGGTCTCAATCTGATCAAGAAACTCGACCTTAGGGTCTTTGGCCTCGATGTAACCGACAATGTGCTGTCTACCGTCCCAAACCCTGAAATCAGGATTTCCGGCCGCGGTCTTTTTGGGAAGGGTGGTTATCTGGACGTTCTTTTTGCCCTGATCCTGGGAGTAATCTTTTAAAAGCCCTTCCAGGGCGGAATAGAAACTCTCCTCCCTGGCGTCTCCGCGGCTTGAGATTTCATGAAGCTTTTTAAGGTAGGTCTTGAGCAAAACCAAGTTCTCCGCGCCTTTGGGTTAATAAATTAGCGGTAAACTATCATGATAGTGCAATAAGGGCAAGCAGTTTATAATTTAGCGGGTGGAAAAAAGGGGGCGCTTGTTGCAGACATTTTTTAAGGTGGTACTTAAAAACTGCAAACCACAGGGCACAGAGATAAATTTTGAGTATAAGAACCTTTTAAAACCCTTTAAACAAGGAGCCTCTTGCAAAAGTCCTTAACCACAGAGGACACCGAGAAAAGATGAGAGGCACAGAGGACAAAATTATAATATTTAAGAAAAACCTCTGTGTTTCTCTGATTAATCTCTGTGAACTCTGTGGTTCAAATAGTTTTGCAGTGGTTCAAATAGTTTTGCAATTGCCTCCAAGGTTTTTCTTTTGGTATTAAGGGTTTCCTCAGTGTGCTCTGTGGTTCGATTGCAGGATTTAGGTTTGAATAGAACTTGGTATAAATCATTTTTTGGTATATCTCTCAAGGTTCTTAAGAACCTCCCCCACCTCTCCCCTTATCCTCTCATCCAGGTCATAAGGCGCCTTTCCATCTTTATCAGCCTGGATTATGGCGGGGTTGAAACTCATAAAACCTAAGACCTCAAATTCCGGCAGGCCGTTCTTGATCAACTCCATGTCTGATTCATTCTGCACCTTGTTCCCGACGACACAGACATTTTTAATCTGCAGGTCTGCAGCAAGTTTCTTTATATGTTGGGCGGTCTGGATCGCCCGCTGGCCTGGCTCTACAACGACGATAAGGGCATCCATCCCTGCTGTGGAGCCCCTGCCAAGGTGCTCAAGGCCTGCCTCCATATCAAGGATGACTGCCTCGTCTCTCTTTACAATTAGATGGCGAAGAAGGTTCTTCAGGAATACATTCTCTGGACAGAAGCACCCGCCTCCCCCTTCAGGGATGCAACCCAGGATAAGGAGCTTTACACCGTTGTGGGATACTGAGAATGTATCGGGTATGTCATCCACCTTGGGGTTGAGCTTGAAGACCCCTCCGAACTGTCCTTTCTTCGTCCCTGTCCTCTCCTCGACCAGCGGAGTCATCTCTGCCAGTGGAGTCACCCCTGCCAGTTTCTCCCTCGGAATCCCTACGGCAGAGCCGAGGTTTGAATCAGGGTCCGCGTCTATGGCCAGCACCTTCGTCCCCCTGGCTGCCAGTATCCTGGCCATGGTCCCTGCCAGGGTCGTCTTTCCAACGCCGCCTTTGCCTGTAACAGCTATCTTCATCAGTCCTTCCAGCCTTTCCCCTTTATTACTTATAGATTATCACAAGTTCAAAAAAAAGTCAGCCCTAACATTAGCATATTATGATAACATGAAGAAATCTATGATAACTGAGAGACAAAGACCTTGGAACAGTTGAATCTAAATTTTAGACATAATGAAAACTATCTGAAAAACCTCTTTGAGAAGGCAACAGGCAGAGAAATCTCGCTGACTCTGACAGACAACTCCACCAGCATGCTTTCAGTGAAGTCGAAGGGTGAAACCCTATACGTAAGACTCAACAGGATATTCCTTGAGGCAGGAACAGAAGTTGTCGGCGAGGTGGCTGAATTCATAAAAAAGAGAAGGGGAAAGACGCCGCTCATCAGCGGTTTTATAAGGGAAAGGAGAGAGCATCTTAAAAAGAAAGCCCCAAGGAGATTGAATCTATGTACCAGTGGAAAATATTACGACCTACTGAATATTTTCGAATCAATCAATAGGGCCTATTTTGAAGGATTTGTATCCGCCACCATCACATGGGGTAAAGAAAGACCTCGTTACGCAGTCAGGAAAAGGACTCTGGGGAGTTACAGCAGCCACATTAATGCGATAAGGATAAACCCCGTCCTTGATAATCCGAGGGTCCCGGGATTTTACATCGAGTTCATTGTCTATCACGAGATGCTGCATGCCTATATCGGCGTGAAGAACAAAAACGGCAGGCGTTCCGCGCATTCAAAAGAGTTTAGAGAAGGTGAAAAGGTTTTTAAGGATTATGAAAAGGCTGTGGCATGGGAAAAAATAAACCGGATATGAACATAATTTTGGGGTGATCCGGCGGATGATAATAGTCGGGGTGCCGTATTCGGAAAAGAGGCAGATGACCCTCGATGAAATAACGGGCGGCAGCACTTATGGCGCCTCTACCATTGCAGGAGGGGATGGAAGCAGATTACAGTGAAATCCCCCTTAATCTACCCTCCGGACATAAACCCCTTTTCCAAAGGGGGACTTTAAAGGTTCCCCTCTTTAGCAAAGAGGGGTTAGGGGAGATTTGAAAGGTATTTTTCAGGTGAAACCCTCACGAGCCACAGGTTCACAAAGGTGCATGAAAATCAACCCCACCCTCACCTTAATCCTCTCTCTGAGAGAGAGGAAACTTTTTTGTTCCCTCCCCTTCAAGGGGAGGGTTAGGGTGGGGATGGGGTATTTTCGGTTATTTATCTGAAAGAGGCGCTGAAATAGAACTATCTCGTGGGATTTTCAATGATTATTGGAGCGACATTCTTTATATTCAGGGAGTGGTAGGGCTATGATGAATATAATGATTGTTGGAATCGGCGGGTTCCTGGGTTCTGTAAGCCGCTACCTGATCGGCGGGTTAGTCCAGGAGATGTTCCATACATACAGATTCCCTTACGGCACTCTGAGCGTGAATGTTATAGGTTGCTTCCTTATAGGCCTTTTTTACGGGCTTGGAGAGACAAAGGGATTACCGGCCCCGGAGGTCCGTCTTTTGATCGGGACTGGCTTTATCGGCGGATTCACCACGTTTTCAGCCTTTGGTTACGAGACAATGACCCTTACAAGGTTCGGAGAGCCGATGAGCGCCCTTGCCAACCTCCTCCTTCACCTCTTAATAGGAATCGGCGCTGTATGGGCAGGGGATGCCATGTCCAGGATTTTCTAAGCCGTCGTTCAAAATTAACCTGGACATCAGAATAGCGGGAACGGCATAAGGGGCCGTAAAGGCTTAACCAGAAAAGCACTCGTTATTTCTTAACGGCCCCTAAATCCTCTCCTTATGCTCGTGCGTCTCGGGATGGGGATGACAGTGGGTATGGCAGTGTTTGTCAGCCTCTCCTTCATGGTCATGGGTGTGGAAATGGGTAAACCTGATTGAATGAGGCACCTCAAGGCCATGCTCCAGCATAAGGGCCTCATTCCCAAGGATTTCACTTATATTCCCGTCTGCAACAACGGCGCCCCTGTCCATCACAACCACTCTTTTACAAAGCTCCAACGCCATCTCCAGGTCGTGGGTGACTATTATCTGAGTTATATCAAACCCTTTCAGCAGGGTTATCAACTCCCTCCTGCTCCTTGGATCCAGGGAACTTGACGGTTCATCAAGTACCAGTATCGAAGGCGACATGGAAAGGACTGAGGCGATGCTAACCCTCCTCTTTTCACCGAAGCTGAGGCGATGGGGAAGGCGTTCCTCAAAGCCGCTTAATCCCACCTCCTCCAGCGCCTCCCTGACCCTATCCTTGACCTCTTTTTCAGAAAACCCTAAATTTACAGGCCCAAAGGCCACGTCGTCAAATACCGTTGGGGAGAAAAGCTGGTGGTCGGGGTCCTGGAAAACTATCCCCACCTTCTGCCTGATCTTCGGCAGATTTCCCTTTTCCATGGTCATTCCCATGACAGTTATATGCCCGTCTCCGTTCAGGATGCCGTTAAGGTGCAGGATAAATGTAGATTTGCCTGCCCCATTCGGGCCTACTACGGCGACCCTTTCTCCCTGTGAAACAGATAAATTAAGGTTATCTAGGGCCTTGTTTCCTATAGGGTAGAGGTAGGTAAGGTTCTTTATCTCTATAACAGTTTCCACGATATTAACCCCGCACTTAAAAGATATATTACAGATATCGCAACAAATATAATATCTGCCCTTGTGATCGCCTGTATCCCCAGGGTCCTTATATTGCCTTCATACCCCCTGGCAACCATGGCAGAATATACTCTGTCCCCCCGCTCGTAGCTGTGCAGGAAAAGAGTCCCGACGCTGTGGCCGATGGCCTTCCACTGCCACCGTTTACTGCCGCTAAAATTACGGGACTCCCTCGCTATCTTTATGTGGCCGTATTCGTCTGCAATTATAAAGAGGTAACGGTATACGAAGAAAATCATTGATACGAGGATGGTTGGTAAATTCAGCCCTTCAAGACCTTTAAGGAGATTTGAAAACCTGGTTGTTGAGACAAGTATGATCACGGAAAGGACGGAAAAAAACGCCTTAAGAAAAGCCGCTACAGCCGCATGACTCCCTTTTGAAAATCCGAGCGCTAAGGATGCGAAAAGAAAAAAAGGAAGCGCGGGAAGCATCCTTCTCAGTAGGACCTTTGGAGAAAGTCTTGATATGGCCGCAAGGAAGATAACATGCAGGGAAAAGGGTATTACCCTGAGCGGCCTGTCATTGACTGAAACGGCCATGATGACGACAAAGGCAAGCGTAACGATGATCTTTCCCCTGGCATCGAGTCTCTGGTATGGGGCATCTATATTGCTGTAACTGTCTATGTATGTCGGGTCAAACAAATTGCACTCCTTTGAAAATCTCCCCTAACCCCTCTTTTTCAAAGAGGGGAATATTTTGCTCCCCCTTTAGCAAAGGGGGATAGAGGGGGATTTTATCGATGCCTCCTGCGCAGCATCTTTATTATCATATACGCCAGGCCAAACGTCACCAATACCCCAACAACCCCAGCCATTGAAGTAGAAATCCCTCCGCTCAGGCCCGGTATCTGATAATCAGGAAGTGGGGATGTGACTTTGGGTGTCCCTCTTTCCAGGAATCCGAGGCTTTCCGCAACCCTCTCCAGCCCATCGGGAAATTCGGAGGCAAATGGAGCGATAAAGAGCGCCACCGACATGGAAACAGCTAATAATATCCAGGGAATCGGCCTCCGTTGGACCTTAACTGTCTGAACCCCGTAAAACACATCGACGCTTACCCCGCTTATCAACCCGAGGGCGGCAATGGTTATGGCGCCTTCGCCAATCCCTATTATTGCATGAACTCCGGTCATAGCAGGAAGGGAAACAGTTAGAGGAATTACCCCTGAGATAGAAAGCTCGGCAGCCGCAATCCCTGCTGCTGTAACTACGGAAAGCCATGAGGCTGTAAATACTGCGAAATTAAGGTTCCCTGTTACACTGTTCAGGCCTTTAAAAGTAAGGTAACCAAGGCCTGCGCCTACTATCCCCATGTTAAAGATATTTGCTCCGAGGGCAGTTATCCCTCCATCCTGGAAGAGCAAAGCCTGAATGATAAGGACTGTTGATATCATAAGAAGCGCGGCAAAAGGGCCCATAATAGTTGCTATCAATACCCCCCCCATGAGATGCCCGGAAGTGCCGCCGCCAATTGGAAAGTTCACCATCTGGGCCGCAAATACAAAGGCGGCAATGACCCCCATCAGAGGGACCTTCCTTTCATCAAGGTTCTTCGAGACCTTTTTTGACGCATAGGCAATGGCCGACGCCGAGACAGCTGTCAGCGGCGCCCAGACCTCTGGTTCAAGGAATCCATCTGGTATGTGCATAAAACTCTCCTAATTATAAGGATGAAGGCTGAGGGCTGAAGGATGAAAAAACACCGCATCATTAAAATTCATCCCTCATCCTTTATCACTTAGCCTTTAAAAGGTTACCGATACCCCCACTGTTGTGCCCGTGTAAGGCGCTGAGTCGTTCAAGCCCCATCTGTAAGCGGCATCAACGACAAGGCTGTCTGAGACCTTATAGGTGAGGCCAGATAGGGCAGACCTTGGATCTTCACTGGCAGCGCTGTCCTGATTGTGGCTCTGACTGAACTCGCATAGAAGATGGAGATCGTCTGAGGCAGCATAGTCGAGTGCAGCGCCATAGAAGGTTATCTCTCTGAGATTATTGTCCTTATTCTTGCCGATCCATGTATATCCGATCTGGGCGTGGCCTGTAAGTTGTCCAACGGTCTCAGATAGCGCCGCAACGATGGAATAGTCTTTATCTCCGCTTCCAAGCCCCCTGCCATAGTCTCCGTTGTCCATCTTCACAACCCCTTTCACAGCAAATGCCGGGCTTTCTGTCCCTCCAGGCACAAGGAGATACTTGGCCACTATCTTTATATCTCCTGTCCCTTCCTCCGAAGGGCGTGAAGCAGGTTTGTGATATAGATATGGAATTTCCACAGAAAGCTCGAGGTTTTCGGTCAACCCGTATATGGAGACAAGCAAAAATATTTCCTCTTTGTCGCTATTCTTCCATTTGATGTTGTCCCAGCTTAACTCGGCCTGGGCAACGCCCTTTCCTGCGACCCCGGCGTCCTCTGTAGTTAGAGGCCTGTAGGCCGATGCGATTCCTGCCGTAAGAAACACCAACACGCACGACAAAACAACTCCCTTTTTCAACATGATTACCTCCTTGATTTTTTCTCTGTGTCCTCTGTGCTCTCCGTGGTTAAGCCAATAAGAAGAAAAAAGCCACGAAAGCCCATAAACCGCTTACAAGCAGTTTATATAGACCTTCGTGGCCTTCAATTTACAAATCATAAAAACGTATATCCATGACCTTCATGGCCAGTGAGACCAAAATAATGTAATAGTTTCGCATTGTCAAGCCGAATCTATTTTTCGAGGACTATCCTGTGCTTCAGCAGGGACATCTCCCTGATGTGCCCCTCAAAGAGCTTCTGCTCCCCGAATATGCTGCGGACCAGTATCTTTCCCCCTTCTTCAGGCCTGATTACGTCAACGTTTTCAAGAAAAAGCTCTTCCTTCCCCTCTTTCAGCACATATGCATGCGACTCGCACATTACCTTATCATCTCCTTTATCCTTTTTACCGTGCCTTCCACGAGATGCGGCAGCGGTTCCTTTGCCACCCCTATAATCTCCAGCCTCTCCTGGGACATAGGGATAAGAATTTTTTCCGCCCCGCTCGACGCAACCGCCTCGGCCATCTTTGGCGTCAACTCTCCAAGCATTGAATTTGCCATAATTATGCTGATTGGGCCTGCAATAACATCCACCTCCCGGGAAGTTCTGACTATGGCGTTCTCGCCGGTCGCACCTTTATTGGCCCTGGCCTTCATCATGGCAGATGTCGCGGTTGAATTGGTTCCGAGGGCTATCACCTCGACCCCTTCCTGGAGGTCATCCTTAATGCGCCTGACTATGGCAGCGCCTATTCCACCGCCCTGACCGTCAATTACTGCAATCCTGAGAGGCATTTTTATATTAGTAGCAGATGATGATGATGCATGTCAAGTCATGCGGTTCGACAGGGAAAAAGAGCGCCCTTGACAACGGATACTAATTGAGATACAAATCAAGACATGGAAGAACTCATAATAAAGGCGTTTGAGGAGAGCGCTGAGATAAAGCTCTCTTTTGTCAAAAAAAATCTGAAGACTATAATCTCTGTTGTGGAGCTTATAGTTGACGCCTTCCAGGAAGGCAACAAGGTCATGCTCTTTGGAAACGGGGGGAGCGCAGCCGATGCCCAGCATATTGCAGCGGAGTTTGTTAACCGCTTTATGATAGAAAGACCTCCGCTCCCTGCCCTGGCGCTCACAACAGACACATCCGTCATCACGAGCATAGGAAACGACTACAACTATGATCAGATATTCCTGAAGCAGATTAAGGCCCTTGGGAAGGAAGGCGACATTGCCTGGGGGATATCTACCAGCGGCAACTCCCCTAATGTGCTGAAGGCCCTGAAGGCAGCCAGCAGTATGCGGATAAAGACCATAGGGATGACAGGAAAGGACGGCGGAAAGATGGCAAAGATGGTTGATTTCCACCTCAATGTTGAGTCAGACACCACTGCAAGGGTACAGGAGACCCATATTACCCTTTCCCATGTAATATGCCAGCTGGTCGATGTCAAGCTCTTCAGCCACTCGTAATCATGCCCTTAAGGCTCACAGACATACACCTCTATCTTTCTGAAGACGAATCAGCCCTGTCTGCTAAAGCGGCGGCAACCCTTAAAATCCCGAACGACAAGATCCTTGATCTAAAGATCGTCAAAAAATCCCTTGATGCGAGAAAAAAGGGCAGGATTGCCTTTCTTTATACAGTGGAGGTGGAGGTAGAGGAAGAGGTAGAGAAAGCCTTTAAGAATGAGGAAACAGCTAAAATCAGGATAATTGAAAAAGAGCGCCATCTGTCTTTTCCAAAGCTACGAACTGAACTCCGCCCTGTTGTTGTGGGCACAGGACCTGCCGGCCTGTTTGCCGCCTTGAGGCTTGCAGAGCATGGGATCAAATCCTTGATCCTTGAGAGGGGGAAGGAGGTTGATAGACGGGTCAAGGATGTTGAGAAGTTCTGGGCAAAGCGTGTCCTTGACCCCGAGAGCAATGTCCAGTTCGGAGAGGGGGGCGCCGGGACATTTTCCGACGGGAAGCTGACAACCAGGGTTGACGACCCGAGGATATCATATATTTTGAAGGCCATGGTTGATGCAGGGGCGGCTGAAGAGATACTCTATCTGTCCAGGCCGCATATTGGAACAGACAGGCTCAGAGATGTCGTCATAAACATGAGGAAGAGGCTGATTTCCCTCGGATGCGAAGTCTGTTTTGAATCAAAGGTTACGGGGTTCAATGTCAATGGCGGCAAGATAGAATCAATAATAATCAACAATGGCCGCGAGATACGGACAAAGCTGCTGGTCCTTGCCATCGGGAACAGCGCGCGGGACACGTACGAGGCATTGAATGATGCAGGCGTTAAGCTTGAAAGGAAACCGTTCGCCATAGGTCTCCGGGTTGAACACCCTCAAAGAGTCATAGACAGTATACAATACGGAAGGTCCGCCGGACACCCTAAATTGCCGCCAGCCGCGTATCTCCTTACCCACAACATGCCTTATATGGGACGCTCAGCATACTCATTCTGCATGTGTCCTGGAGGAAGTGTCATAGCCGCATCTTCAGAGCCGGGCAGGCTGGTTGTAAACGGGATGAGCCTTTCAAAACGGGACTCCAGGTATGCCAACAGCGCAATGGTGGTGACTGTCCGGCCCGAAGATTTTGAGGTCTTTGGAGAAGGACCTCTGGCAGGGATTGAATTCCAGAGGAAATTTGAAGGGGCCGCATTTGAGGCAGGGGGAGGAAACTATAACGCCCCTGCCCAGGGGTTAATTGACTTTCTTTATTCTAAGAATGGAGCCTCCTTGAACAGCTCCAGCTACAGACCTGCCTTAACCTCCGCCAATCTTGAAGAATGTATCCCTGATTATGTTATTACTGCCTTGAGGGAGGCGATCCCGCAGTTTGAAAGAAAGATGAGAGGGTTCATTTCGAAGGAGGCAACCCTGATAGGGGTCGAGACAAGGACATCGGCGCCGGTAAGGATCAGCAGGGAGATTAACCTTCAGTCAGTAAATACGAAGGGGCTCTACCCATGCGGTGAGGGGGCTGGATACTCTGGCGGGATAGTAAGCTCTGCACTGGACGGTATCAGGGTGGCGGATGCAATAATCGCTGAACTCCGCATTTCTTAGGTTTGTGAAGGTCTGCAAATTTGACACCCCTGTCAGTATTGGCTAATATTCAAACAGATGAAGTACGAAGTATTTGAACATGTTTCGGATATTGGACTCCGTATCTACGCCTCTTCATTCAAGGAGTTGCTCGAGAACGCCGGTCTGGCTCTCTTTGACCAGATGGCTGACCTGTCAAGGGTTTATTCTGTCCATACCTTTGAGGTATCTGCTCAGGGTGACACAGTAGAAGAGCTGTTCATGGCGTGGATAAGAGAGCTTCTTTACATCTTTCACGGGGAGGGATATCTCTTAAAGGAGTTTGTTGTAGAGGAGGCTTCAAAGGGAACGGTCAAGGGTATTGCGAAAGGAGAAAAGGTAGACCCAGGCAGGCATTTGATCCACGGCGAGGTGAAGGGAGCCACGTACCACAGGTTAGAGGTAAAGGAGATTGATAGTAAATGGGAAGCAACGGTGATCCTCGACGTATGAGGTGAAGGGACTGTCCCCATTTACGGACGAAGCGATAGCTGCGTCGTAGAATAGGGACTGTCCCCGTAGCGGAGGTGAATTATGGACGAAATAAAGATACAGAAACTGGATGATTACAGATACATGATCCCGAAAGAAGGGGGGATGAGGGTCCCCGGACTTGTATTCGTTGACGAGAAGATGCTTATCGAGGTAAGGCGGGACGAGAGTCTCAAGCAGGTGAGAAACGTGGCCCATCTTCCGGGCATTGTAGGATACTCCATGGCCATGCCTGACATGCATGAGGGTTACGGCTTTCCCATTGGAGGGGTTGCCGCCTTTGACATGAATACAGGGGTCATCTCTCCAGGCGGTGTGGGATACGACATAAACTGCGGAGTGAGGCTCCTCACCACAAACCTGCAAAGGGGCGACCTGAACGGCAAGGTCAGGGCTCTGGTAGATGCCCTCTTTATATCTGTCCCATCCGGCGTCGGCTCAACCAGCGAGATGAGACTGTCTCCAGATGATGAGAGGAAGGTCTTTTTAACCGGCGCAAGGTGGGCGGTTGAGAACGGTTACGGGACACCCGAAGACCTGGCCCATACGGAGGAAGGCGGCTGCCTCGAAGGCGCAGACCCTTCTGTTGTCAGCGAAAGGGCCATTGAGAGGGGGCGGCGGCAGCTTGGGACTGTCGGCTCCGGGAACCACTTTGTTGAGATAGGTTATGTGGACGAGGTCTTTGATGAGTCTGCTGCTGCCGCCTTCGGCCTTCACCAGGGGCGGGTGACTGTATTTGTGCACTGCGGTTCAAGAGGGTTCGGGTACCAGGTGTGCGACGACTTCCTTGCCAAGATGGGACGCACAGCGGCCAGACAGGGGATAGAGCTTCCTGACAGTCAGCTTGCCTGCGCATATATCAACTCCCCTGAGGGACAGGAGTACTATGCGGCCATGGCGTGCGCAGCCAATTACGCATGGGCGAACCGGCAGATGCTGATGCACTGGGTGAGGGAGACATTTATGAGGGTGCTGGAGATTGGCCCCAAAGACCTTGGCATGAGACTTTTATACGATGTCTGCCACAACATAGCAAAGTTTGAGACCCACAAGGTGGAGGGGAAAGACACCAGGCTCTGTGTCCACAGAAAGGGGGCCACCAGGGCATTTGCCCCTGGAAGGAAGGAGGTCCCTGATATTTACAGAAATATCGGCCAGCCGGTCCTGATACCTGGAGACATGAAGAGGGCGTCGTATATCCTTGTGGGGACTGAGAAGGCGATGGAGCAGACGTGGGGGAGCACATGCCACGGCGCAGGGAGGGTGATGAGCAGGACTGCGGCAAAGAAGATGAGCAAGGGACGATCCATTGTGAAGGAGATGGAGGAGGCAGGGATCATTGTCAGGGGCGCGAGCATGGGCACATTGACAGAGGAGATCCCTGAATCATACAAGGATGTGAATGATGTGGTGGAAATAGTCCACAACGCCGGTCTATCAAAGAAGGTGGCAAGGCTTAAACCGCTGGGGGTTATAAAGGGTTAGTTTTTAAAAGATGATGTTTTCAAGACGCTGGATATTAAGGTTTATGTTTGCAGTCGGATTCCTTCTTACCATAAGAAAGAGGTCTGCCGTGGCACAGAGTTTTTTCAGACCGAAAAAAAAGTCAAAGCCAAGGGCGCCGGAGAACCTCTTTACTGAGAATGGGAAGGCGCTTGTAGGTGTGGCTGGAGGCGGCAGTCCTGAAGAGATGATAAGGTCTGCTGTGGCGCTTATAGGCGGATTTGAGAAGTTGAAGATAAAAGGAAAGACCGTCCTTGTCAAGCCCAACGTTGTGTCCGGGGAGAAGAATCCGGCAACCACCAATCCGGAGGTGGTTGCGGCAATGGTGAAGGTCCTTTATGAGGAAGGAGCAAAAAAGGTGTATGTGGGAGACATGTCGGCAATGATGACCCTTTCTACGTCCAGGAACATGAATAAAAACGGGATCAAAAAGGCCGCTATGGATGCCGGTGCGGAGGTCGTCGTATTCGAGGACCATGACTGGGTTGAGGTAGAGCTTCCGGGAGCGCGCTATGTCAAAACTGCCTACGTTACGGGGTGGATTTTCAACACAGACCTTATTGTCAACCTCCCTGTCATAAAAACACACAGGTCGGCAAGTTATACAATATGCCTCAAGAACTTCATAGGGTGTACACACCTCAAGCAGCGGCCTTACCTGATAGACTCAGAGCACTGGGAGGAACTTATATCCGAATTCAACCTGGCGTACAGGCCGGACCTTAATATAATTGACGGGACTGTTTCCATGATAGAGGGCGGGCCGTGGGAGGGGACACCTGCTGACACAAACCTTATCATTGCCACAGGAGACAGGGTGGCCGGCGATATAGCAGGGCTTGGGATAATAAAGTCGTTTGGAAGGTGGGGAATGGTAAGAGATAAGGATGTGTGGGAGCAGAGACAGATAAAGAGGGCCCTTGAACTCGGCATAGGCAGCAGGAAGAGTGACATAATCCTTAAGACAGAAGAGGGAAATCAGCAGTTTCAGGAATTGATGAAGAGTATCAGGGAGCATACAGGGCTTGTATAAACTATCTCCTAAATCCTGCAATCGAACCACAGAGCACACAGAGGAAACCCTTTAATGTCAAAATAAAAACCCTTGTGAGGCAATTGCAAAACTATTTGAACCACAGAGTTCACAGAGATTAATCAGAGGAACACAGAGGTTTTTCTTAAATATTATAATTTTGTCCTCTATGCCTCTCATCTTTTCTCGGTGTCCTCTATGGTTAAGGACTTTTGCAAGAGGCTCTATTTGTTTACTTTTTCTCATATTATATCATCGATCACGATTGACAATTTGAAGCTCCGAAAAAATCAAAGAATCCAATTCAATAGAGATAAATGGAACATGTCCCAATGCTAACAAATGGAAGGTATAAATGCAAACGGAATGATTTGTTGTAAAAAAAAAGGCCCCTTTCGGGGCCTAATTCATTCTGGTTCAATTCACTCCTGGCCTCTTCCTCTTCCTTGATTCAAGAGGGTCAGTGAAGATGCAAGAGTTGTCCATAAAATAAATCTCTAGCATTTTCTCAGGGTACAGTCTTGTAGGGTGCGTCCCACGCACCAACAGGTCTTTGCAGGGGCAGGTGTCAAATCGCGCCTACATTACATCCATACCATCTTTACCCAATTTAATGGTGCGTGGGACGCACCCTACAAACTATAATACGCCTCTTGGCGGGAGAAGTTTCTCTATGAGGCTTTGGAGTTTTTCGATAAGAGTTTTTAAGAACGATACCTCCTCTTTCTGCACTTCAAGAGAAGTCTCAATCTGGGTCAGCTTTTTCTGCTGATTCCAGAGTATCCGTCCCATAATCCCCGTCAGAAAAAGGGCAACGGTAATGAAAAGTCCCAACATCCACTGAAGGGTATCAAACCGTTTATTGACATCGTCAAACCGTTTGTTCACAGAGTTGTTCATGTCATCAAACCGTTTATTGACCGAGTTGTTCATGTCATCAAACCGTTTCTCAAGCGCCTTCTGCCCATCCTCCAATCTTTTTATCTCTGCCCTTAATTCCTTTACATCGCCGCGAATATTTGCCAATCCCTCAATAATCTCCCTGTCTGATATGCGGGGGGCGACTTCTACTGCAAAGACAATAGCGGAAGGAGAGAGAATAAAGGATAGAGAACATAGGATAATAAGGATAACGGTTTTCTTCACGGTTTAAAGTTTAGTCAGAATAAAGGACGTTGTCAATAAAAAAAATATATAAATTTTGACAGTGGGCGGTCATATTCGTTGTCCAAAAAAGGAATGCCCCTTTCGGGGCATTCCTGAATCATACACCTCACTCTCTGATGAGAGGGTCTTCTTTACTTTACGGCGTTACAAACACACCGTAGACATCGCCGCCATCAAGCCTACTACCTTGCGTACCCGGTGCGATCCCGGTATCCACTATAACAAAGTATTTGCCACCATTGAAGCCTACTACTCCGCCAAGCTGGTTGTCCAAATCATTATTGATCACAAACTCCGATCCAACAAGGGTTCCAGATTTGCTCACATACTGTCCATAGATATCCCAGCAAGTCCCCTCTCCACTGTCACAGGTCACATTATGATTTGCGTCGTTCCTCATGTCTGTCCATGTGACGAGGTAGTTTGTTCCATCAAAGGCTATCGTAGGTAAGAGCTGTGGCCCCGTTGCAGCGCTTACATTGATCACGCCCCCTGACAATGAACCGGAAGGGGCTACAATCTGGCCAAGGAGATCCCACTCACCACTTCCATGACCGCCGACCTCATCCGGCCATACTACAAGGTAGTTTGTTCCGTCAAAGGCAATTGAAAGACTATTGTCGCTGTAATATGAATTTGCATTTACGACAAACTCGGCACTTACGGCTGTCCCTGATTTGTTGATAAACTTGCCATTTACATCAGTATCGTTTACATCTTCATTCCAGACCACCAGATAATTGGTACCGTCAAAGGCAACTGCCCCATTTTTTCCAGCAGTCCCGCTTATCTTGAAATTTGAGCCCACGAGTGTCGCGGACTTGGAAAGTATCTGACCATAGACATCCCAGCCACCTGGGGTAGTCTCAGGGTCATTTGGTAATGTCTTCCGGTCGTCAGTCCATATCACGAGATAATTTGTTCCATCAAAAACAATGGCATCGATAGTCTTAACTGTCGCACCGCTGCTGATTTGTAACATCGAACCGACATTCGTTCCTGAGGTGCTTGTAATTAGTCCCGTCAAATGCGACGCCACTTATATGTGAAACTGTCGCACCGCTGCTGATTTGGAACATCGAACCGACATTTGTTCCTGATGTGCTTACAAACTGGCCATACATAGTTTTTTGATTCATATCAGTAACACCAACAGTGTCATCCCATACCATTAGATAGTTTGTTCCGTCAAAAGCTACAAGAACCGCACCGGCTGTGCGGCCTGTGGACAATAGTGATCCTACCTTACTGCCTGACAGGGAAACAAGTTGAGCAGTCGCATTAGCATGGCTAACAGAATCACCATTCATGCCCACCAAATAGTTCGTACCGTCAAAGGCAGCGCTCAAGCCTATTTCCTTTTGTGTTGTTGTGGCAATTGGGAACTTGGTTCCGATGCCTGAGGAACCGGTAGACAGGGTTATCGTATCATTAGCTGAAGCAGATACATTCCCTGCGGCATCCTTGAACCAGACATCGACTGTCTTTGTACCGTCTCCGCTGCTCAGGGTAAAGGATACATCCGCTGAATAGCTTGTTGTGGATGTAACCGATGTCCAACCTGTTGCGCTTGCCGCTGGTGTGGTTGAGGTCTCTGAGGCGTAATAGCCTGTTACGCCTACGCTGTCAGTTGCTGAAATTGCCAGTGTAACTGTGGTGGAACTTGTAGATGATGCGCCGCTGTCTATGAAGTTGCTTGCAGTTGTATTGGCTGGTGCAGTTGTGTCGGTGGATAGCAACTTATCTTTATCGCCACATGACATCAATACGAGAGGCAAGAGAAAAACGAATAACATAGCCAATTACCGTGCACCTTTTAAAAATCCCATCCCTCCTTTTAATCCTGTGTTCATTTTGAACCTCCCTTTTTATTGGCAAGAACCATTTCTGTTATTAACAATTGATGCCTGTTTCTTTTATTCTAACCGTCTCCCCTTTTTGTATTTTTGAGTTGGCGGCTTGAAACAGTACTATAGTATAGAAGTATACTCCGTAATATAGTGCCAGTCAAACCAATTTTTTGCCCTTGCCCCTTGCCTTGAAATACTATATAGTGTCCCACTTATGAAACGCGTTGTCATCATAGGTGGAGGTATCTCCGGTCTTTCAACTGCCCTTTATCTTAAGGAGCAGGCGGCATCTGCCGGGCATGAGATAGAATACCTCCTCATAGAGAAAGGCAGCAGGCTCGGCGGGAATATCCTCACCGAGAAGGTGGATGGGTTCCTTCTAGAGGGGGGCCCGGACTGTTTCCTTTCTGAAAAACCCTGGACTGCCCAGCTTTGCAGGCATCTTGGTCTTGGGGATCAGATCATGCCTACCACAGAGGAGAACAAGGGGACGTTTGTTCTCTCCAAAGGAAGGCTCCACGAGATGCCTGAGGGACTCATTCTTATGGTCCCCACGAAGATAATGCCCCTGATTGCCACCTCACTTTTTTCGTGGCTCGGCAAGTTAAGGATGGGCCTTGAAATCTTCATCCCGCCAAGGCATAGTAAAGAGGATGAGACGTTAGGCTCTTTTGTGAGGCGCAGGCTTGGGAATGAGGCCCTGGATAAGATAGCGGAGCCGCTGGTGGCAGGGGTACACGCCGGAGACCCGGAGACCATGAGCATGAGGGCAAGCTTTCCGAAGTTCATGGAGATGGAGGATGAGCACGGCTCCCTCATAAAGGGGATGCTGGCCAGGATGAGGAAGGCCAAAGAGGTACAGAGGGCTTCAGCCGGGCCGAGGCCTACCATGTTCATGACCCTGAAGGGCGGGCTTTCGGAGATGATAAATGCAATAGTATCAAGGCTTGGCAGTTCATCTATAAAGCTGAACACGGCAGTTTCAAGGATAGAAGAAAAGGACGGGAAGTACTTTGTCTATCTCTTGCCGGGGACAGTCCCTATTCTACGACAGGATGAAGCCCTGTCCGTAAATAGGGACAGTCCCCTCTCTCTTGCGCTCAGCTCGGCCCGTAAATCTGGGACAGTCCACTACATTGAGGCTGATTCCGTGATCATTTCGACCCCGGCCCACATCTCTTCTTCACTGCTTGTGGAACTGGACAATCCTCTTTCGGAAAAGCTCCAGACTATCCCTTACGTATCCACTGCAACGGTTACATTGGCCTTTAATGCCTCTGAGGTAAAACTTCCAAAGTCGTTCGGATTTGTGATACCGAGGGTTGAGGAAAGAAAGATAATGGCCGCAACATTCACATCCAGGAAGTTTGCAGGACGCTGTTCTGACGAGTATGTTATGATCAGATGTTTTGTGGGCGGTTCTAAAAATGAATACCTTGTAGATCTTGATGACAAGGAAATGGTGGATATGGCGAGGGGTGAGTTGAGGGATATCATAGGCATTAGCGCAGAGCCTGTACTTTCGAGGGTATACCGCTGGAGGAAGGCAATGCCTCAGTATACCATAGGGCATCTGGAAAGGATGCGATGGATATCCGGGAGGCTCCATCAACACCCGGGACTCTATCTTACAGGAAGCGCTTATAACGGCATAGGAATAAGCGATTCAATCCGTGAGGGGGAGATAACTGCGAAGAGAGCCTTGGACTACCTTTTCCCAAAAAGATAAATAGTTTCAAAAGAGGCTATTGCAAAGATCATTAACCACAGAGTACACTGAGAAAATAATGAGTTACACAGAGGAAAAAGCTATAAATATTTAAGAAAATTCTCTGTGTTTCTCTGATAAACCTCTGTGGGCTCTGTGGTTCAAGCAGTATTGCATTTAGCTCATAATTCAGAATCAATAAAAAAAGGAGAACGCAATGAAGAAGGTGATAGGCAGGTCTGTGGTTACAGTGGCAGTTGTGGCCGCCATGTCGGCGGGTTGTGGAAAGGCAAAGACTCAGGAGGCTGGTACTGCTTCTATGGGAGAGGTCCTTGCCAGGGTGAATGGGAAAGTGATAACTACAGAGGAGTTCAAGAAGGAGCAGGAGAATCTTCCTCCCTATCTCAAGGCATCTATAGAAGACAAGGAAGGTAAAAAGAAGTTTCTCGATAACCTTGTTACCAGGGAGCTTATACTGCAAAAAGCGAAAAAGACGGGACTGGATAAGGATGCGTCTGTTATTTCAAAGCTTGAAGAGATCGAAAAGACGCTTTTAATCGAGGCATTGCTGAAGAAGGAGATTGAAGGGAAGGCTGCCTTTACAGAAAAAGAGGCGGAGGAGTATTACAGTTCTCATAAGGATGAGTTTAAAGGTGGTGAGAAGGTAAAGGTCAGTCATATAATGGTAAAGACTGAGAAAGAAGCCGGCGACATACTGAAAAAACTTGGTAAAAAAGAGGGCTTTGAGAAACTGGCGAAGAAATACTCCATGGGGCCGACTGCCTCAAAGGGCGGAGATCTGGGTTATATTGAGAGGGGAGCCACCGGTGTCCCTGAATTTGAGGATGCGGCGTTCAAGCTGAAAAAGGCAGGGGAGCTGAGCCCGGTAGTTTCGGCCGGTTCGGCGTTTCATATAATAAAATTCTTTGATAGGAAGGATGCAGAAGTTCAGCCTTTTGACAAGGTCAGGGATAAGATAATAACGACGCAGGCCAAGAAAAAGCAAAAGGAACTGTTTGAAGCCTTTGTTAGCTCGCTCAAGAAGGAGGCAAAGCTGGAAATTAACGATTCTCTTTTTAAGGATGAAGTCAAAAAAGAGGAGAAGCCTGCTGAGGGACAGAAGGAAGAAGGCGTGAGCGGGAAGAAGGAAGAGGCCCATTCAGAGGAGAAAAAATAAGTGGTCAGTGATCGGTGGTCAGTGGTCGGTAAAAACAGGCCTTCAGGCCTGTTAACAAGGCTAAAACGATGTTTCTACTTCTTTATACTCATAGCTCCTTGCTTCCCGCTTCTTGCTGGAGCAAAGGCAGAGGTGATCGACAGGGTTATAGCCGTTGTAAATGGCAAGGTCATCACACTGAGTGAGCTTACGGAACGTGAGGCGCCGCTTGTAAAACAGGCTGCCGAGACCTTCACCGGGGCAGAGAGGGACAAGAGGCTTGGTGAAATCAGAAAAAAGGTATCGGACTCTCTGATTGAAGACCTTCTACTGGAGCAGGAGGCTGAAAAGCTTGGGCTGAAGGTATCCGAAAGGGATATAGACGATGCCATAGAAGATGTAAAGAAGCAGAACTCCCTTGATGATGAGGGGCTAAAGGTTGCTCTGAAGAAAGAGGGTCTCACATATCATGGATACAGGGTCCAGATAAAAAAACAGATAGAGAAGAGCAGGGTTCTGGGGCAGCAGGTCAGGTCCAAGGTGAGCGTCTCTGAAAAAGACCTTGCCGATTATTATGATAGAAATCAGAGGATGTTTCTGAAGGATGAAGAGGTCAAGATCAGCCACATTCTCTTTCTTGTCCCTGAAATGGCCTCAGGCGCAGCGATAGAAGGGATTAAGAAAGAGGCGATGGATGTCCTTGAGATGGCCAGGAGCGGGAAGGATTTCCAGGAATTGGCAAAAAAATATTCCGAGGATTCCTCTGCCCAAGAGGGCGGTTCATTAGGGTTTTTCAAAAGGGGGCAGATTCTGCCTGCCTTTGAAGAGGCGGCCTTTTCTCTCAGGAAGGGGGAGATAAGCGACCTTGTGAGGACCAACTATGGCTTCCATATAATCAGGGTAGATGATGTAAAGGAGGCATTATTGGAGCCCTTTGAATCTGTAAAAGAAAATATCCGGTCTGCTGTTACCTCCGAGATGCTGGAGCAGAGGTATAAGGAGTGGATGGAAGAGCTGAAAAAATCGGCTGTTATAGAGATGAAATTATAAATGCAACCTAAACCCTGCAATCTGCCACGGACTACC
>JACQYJ010000003.1:0-5983 GCA_016208525.1 Deltaproteobacteria bacterium
CATGTTCTTGTTTTTCTCTGTAATATCCATGGTTAACTGCTTTTTCTATATTCATCCTTTCTTTGCGTCTTTGCGCCTTTGCGAGAAAATTGGGGTTTGATTAAATTCCTGGCATATTCGCCCTACAACCTGAATAGTTACCATTTTTTGTGAGGCAATTCGCCCGATTGACACACCTGCTGCTATTTGCTAATGTCCTGATAATGTCTACCGGCCTTATCTACCATCCGGATTACCTTAAACATGACACAGGGTTCGGCCACCCTGAATCTCCTTACCGCTTGACCGCCATTATGGACAGACTCAGGGATTCCGGCCTTCTGCGCGAACTGACTATTATAGAGCCCACATCAGCCAGGGAAGAGGATATCCTCCTTGTCCATACCGGAGAACACCTTGAAATGGTGAAGGGCGCCTGGAATGGAGGTTTGGCCTCTCTTACACCTGACACCCCGATATCAGAGGATTCTTTCAGGGTTGCCTTGCTTGCAGTCGGCGGGATACTGACCGGGATTGACAGGATAATATCCGGAGAGATCAAAAACGGGATGGCCCTTGTGCGTCCACCTGGACATCATGCAACCCCTGACCAGGCGATGGGGTTTTGCCTTTTTAACAACATAGCCATAGGCGCAAGACATTTACAAAAGAGGCACGGCATAAAAAAAGTCCTGATCGTTGACTGGGACCTTCATCATGGGAATGGCACACAGGAAACGTTCTATGACGACCCTTCGGTCCTTTATTTTTCTACACACCAATACCCTCATTATCCCGGCACAGGCTCTTTTCATGAGACAGGAGAGGGAAAAGGGAAAGGGTATACCATAAATGCCCCTATGCGGGCAGGAACTCCTTCTGAAGAGTTTATGAAGAAGTTCAGGGAGGCCCTTTATGAACGGGCGCTGGAATTCTCTCCTGAGTTTATCCTCATATCTGCCGGATTTGATGCCCATAAGGATGACCCCCTTGGAGGTCTTCTGCTGACTGAGGATTCATACGCAGAGATGACAGGGATAGCGCTGGATATATCTGAAAGATGCTGCAAAGGGAGGGTCCTTTCCGCCCTCGAAGGCGGGTACAACCTTGATGCGCTGGCTCTCTCCGTTCTTGCCCATCTGAGGGTCATGACAATTCGGGCAACCGATAGTTGATGCACTCGTAAAAAGTCTTTTCTGTGGTTCGACAGGCTCACCACGAACGGAATAAAGTCAATGATTTCAACCTGACCACCGTTCGCCCTGAGCTTGTCGAAGGGGAATTTGTGACTTTTTACGACTTCGTCATAGTTGAGTCAATCGCCTTGACACCCCCATCCAAAAGGTTTATTTTATGACTATCTAATGCGTTGGAGTCTAAATGTTTGGCATAGGAATGCCGGAACTGATAGTAATTCTGGTGGTGGCGCTGATAGTCGTTGGCCCTGATAAGTTGCCGGAGATTGCCAGGTCGCTCGCAAAGGGGCTTTCTGCCTTCAGGAGGACTGCCGACAATATAAAGGGCGATATAATGGAGGCGGCTGAACTGCCCGAAACAGGCCATAAAAGTACCGTTTCAGCTGAATCTGAACCAAAAGGGGCATCGCTTAGACCTGAAGGAGAAATGATTGAGAAGGGCAAGGACAATGGATCCGAAACTCCCGGCCATGAAGAAGCGGTCTAAAGATGGCCGGTGAGAAGCTGCTACCCTTAACTTCCCATCTGGCAGAGCTCAGGACAAGGCTCATAAGGTCTTTTATAGCCATTGGCATCGGTTTCCTCATATCATACGCCTCTGTAGAGCAGATATTTGAATTCCTCATGAGGCCGATGATCCAGGCGATGCCCGCCGGTTCAACCCTTGTGTTTACAAATCTTACAGAGGGTTTTTTCACTTACTTTAAGCTTGCCCTGACATCCGGCATCTGTCTCGCATTTCCTGTCATACTCTATCAGCTCTGGCGTTTTATATCCCCGGGCCTCCTTGAACATGAGACAGTCACTTCCTTTTTCCTTTTAGGGGCGGTCTTCTGTTATTACGTGGTTTTCCCTTCAACATTCAGATTCCTGATAAGTTTCTCCTCCGACATACTGAAGCCCATGCCTTCCATAAAGGAGTATCTCTCCTTTTCATCAAAGATGCTCCTCATATTCGGACTCATATTTGAATACCCGCCCATTGTCTTTTTCCTGGCCAAGGTAGGGGTCCTGAAAGGCTCGTGGCTGGCGAAACAAAGGCGGTACGCCATAATCCTTATATTCGTCATCTCAGCGGTAATAACCCCTCCAGATGTGGTTTCGCAGATACTAATGGCCCTGCCGATGATGGGTCTATATGAATTGGGGATAGTCATAGCCAAGGTGGTCGGGAAAAAGGAATAGATAGGGAATGGGCATCAGCAATTCTCGGTGAACATGCTCTAAGGTGGCGCCAAGGAGCATTAAGCGATATACAACGGGTGGTTTTATGTCGATGACGATGCGCTGAGAGGAAAACAACGTGGTTTGCTGCTTTCATGCATTCTGTGATTAGGGCATAGGAATAGGAATTGCCGTTTATAGACGCAACTGTCCTATGCCTTCCTGAGAAGAAGACTTAGGGGCCGTTAAGGAATAACCAGTGCTTTTCTGGTTAAGCATTTACGGCCCTTTATGCCGTTCCCGCCATTCTGATGTCCAGGTTAATTTTGAACGACGGCTTAGTAAGAGACTTTTGGCTTAAAAAATGTGCCTCAGATAAATCCGGAGGGTCTTAAAATTCGCAATAAGAGGGTTTCCCAGTCAGGAAAAATTAACAGGCGTATGCTTACCCTCAGATGGTCCCATAGATTCCTTTTGCTGCCAAAGGCCTTCCTGCATTCCTGATACAGATTGTCCGTCAATTCCAATATCTGGTGCGCGAAAAAGGCCAGCATGTTCAGAAGGAAAAAATTCATCGAAAGGTTTTTCTTGCCGTGTCCGAAATTATGCTCTATATGATACCCCTGGTTCTTCAGAGTATTGAATGTCTCATTTTCTATCTTCCAGCGGCAACGTCCACCCCTGACCAGTTCGCTTATGTTCTTCTTACTTATAGGGATGTCGGTTACCCAACTGTTGTGATATCCAACTTTCCCTTTATCTATCAGCCAGTATTCAAAATAATTTGTCATAACGGTTTCTTTGTTGCCGTTTAACGGGACCTCATTTATCCACTCATAGACATGCGTCCTGCCTTTAATATCTCTGCTTTCCATCCTTGAAACTTCTTTAAGCTGCCTCTGTTCATTTACCCATTCCATCATTATTTTATGGTCATCTGGCTTTGCGACAAGGATATAGCTCATCATGCCGGCTTTTATTTCCTCTATGAACGGCTGCTTGCTGTAGAGGCCGTCTCCTGCTATGATTATCGGGAGCTTTGGATGGCTCTTCCTTATTTTCTTCAATACTCTCTTCCCTGACTTTATCTCACAGTCCTGCTTGTCTGCGCCGTCTGTATTTTTTACCGCTTCGGGAGCAAGCGGTATTACCTGTTTCATGTCCGGGTGCATCATCGCAGCCTGCACTATCTGATGCTCATATCGTATCTTGCCGTTCTTGCTTTCCTTCGTCAAACATCCGGGACAACAGATATCATAGGAACTGAAGTATCCCGAACCGTCCAGAGAAACAAGATAATGGTCTCCCAGGAAACGATAATGCTCAAGGCGCTTTTCTCTCTGTAGAGCGGCAAAAAAATCGTCAAAGGCCGGTTCAAGCCTGTTGCTGTCTACTTTATCGATGATATCTCTCAACTGGCTGTCTTTGGGAATAGATTTAACCTTAAAGATGGTCCTCAGATTGTTCTGGCGGAGTCCTTCCTCCAAATTCCTTTGAAATTGCAGCAAGGCAGGATCCTGAAAGTGCATCATCGCAAAGCCTGACATAAAGACATCATGGAGGGAATGCCTTACCTTTGCTGTTTGCCGCTGCTCAGGCAAATTTTCAAAGACCGCAGAAAGTATCTTCCGTAGCGCAGTGAATGATAGATTTTTCTTAATGTGCATCGCACATTAAACATAACAAAGTACTTTTAAAAAGTCTAGTTTAAAATTTAGGACTTTTCTGCTTTATTTTGACATTCTTGCAACCTCTTTAAGACCTCATTTTCACGAATAATAATATTTGATGCTTCCATAGGAACCCTCTTTCTGAATGCTTTCCCATGTTCACCGAGAATTGCTGTACAAACTCCATCCCCTTCACCAATAAAACCGCTTCTGCCGCATGAAAACCACAACATCTTGTGCCCTTTTTCCGTTGATACCACATCATATAGATAATCACCCTTTACTTTTTTGTCCCGATATGGTAGTTATTTTTTATGAAGATAAAGGAGCTTGACATCATAGGTTTTAAGTCCTTTGTAGAGAGTACCACGCTCTCGTTCGAGCCGGGGATAACGGCTATTGTCGGCCCCAACGGCTGCGGCAAGTCGAATATAGTGGACGCCATCAGATGGGTGATGGGGGAGCAGTCTCCGAGGCATCTCCGCGGGAAGGATATGGA
The DNA here is from genome assembly GCA_016208525.1 of Deltaproteobacteria bacterium. GTDB lineage: Bacteria > Desulfobacterota > JAENJC01 > JAENJC01 > JAENJC01 > JAENJC01. The sequence goes on from JACQYJ010000003.1 coordinate 4,509, forward strand.
GGATGTCATCTTCGGAGGAAGTGAAGGGAGGAAGCCTCTTGGTATGGCCGAGGTATCAATCCTCTTTTCCAACGAGGACGGAAACGCCCCGGAGGAGTACAGGGAATATGGCGAGATAATGGTTACAAGGCGGCTCTTCCGTTCAGGGGAAAGCGACTACCTGATAAACAAGGTTCCCTGCAGACTGAAGGACATAACAGAACTGTTCATGGGGACAGGTATCGGCACCAGGGCATACTCCATTGTAGAGCAGGGGCAGATTGGCCTCATCCTTAACGCCAAGCCCCAGGACAGGCGTTTTCTAATAGAGGAGGCCGCAGGGATAACCAAGTACAAGAGCAGGAAGAAAGAGGCCCTTGCAAAGATGGAGGCCACAAAACAGAACCTTCAGAGGGTTAACGACATCATAGGCGAGGTAAAGAGGCAGATGAACGCCCTCGACCGGCAGGCAAAGAAGGCTGAGAAGTTCAAGGGGTTAAGGGCAGAGCTAAAAGAGATAGAGCTGAAGCTCCACTCCCGTCATTATATGATGCTTGCTGAAGCCCTTTTGCTTGAAGAGGAGAAATTAAGGGCAATGGAGGAAGAGGGGATATCCATGGAGACCAGGGCCAGGGGGATTGAGTCGGAGATAGAGGTCCTGAAAAATAAGCTCATGGTGGATGAGAGGGCGCTTAATGACCTTCAGGAAAGGTTCTATGCAGCCACAGGAAATATCCAGAAAAAGGAAGACAGGATAGAACATCTGAGGGCCCGCAGGGATGACATAGAAAGGCAGGGGAAGAGGTCTTCAGAAGAGCTGGAGCAGTTGAAGAGCGACGCGCAAAGGGCAGGGAAAGAGACTGAATCCCTCCTGGAAGAGATGGAGAGGAATAAAGAGGAACAGGCTGGGATAGAAGGCGCCTTGACTTCAATACTGGAAGAGTGCCAGGTCTTCAAGGCTGTCTTTGAAGAGAAGGGCAGGGGGCTTGATTCCCTTAAGGGGGAGATGGTACAGATCGCATCCCAGCTTGCCCATTCCCGGAACGCCGTCACAAACCTGGAAAAACGGATTGAAGAGATATCGAGGGTGGTTGAAAAGAACCGTCAGGAAAGCGAGGGTCTGGCAAAGCGCGCTGTAGAGGTACAGAAAGAGATAGCCTCGCTCGGAGAAAATGTCAGTGATCTAAAGAGGCGGAAAGGAGAGCTGACCAGGAGAAGGGATGAGCTCCAGGAGACCATAAGCACTGCTAAAGAGCAGCAGAGGGTAATAGAGCAGACCCTCCGGGGTCTCAGGGACGAGCTTTCAAAGAAGGTCTCCCACCTGCACTCCCTGGAGGCGCTTCAGGATAAGTTCGAGGGTTATGCCGACGGCGTTAAGGCCATTAAGCTTTCAGAGAATGGCGACAGGTATACTGTTGTGTCCGACCTCTTTGAAACGGAGCCTGAATTTGAGATCGCCCTGGAGGCTGCCCTTGAAGGCAGGCTTCAACAACTTG
>JACQYJ010000003.1:6021-9391 GCA_016208525.1 Deltaproteobacteria bacterium
ACTTGTTGTCAGAGATTCAAAGGACGGTATTGAAGGTCTCGGATACCTTAAGACAAAGGCCGCCGGCAGGTGTGGATTTATAGATCAATTCGGAGTGCGGAATGCGGAATTCAGAATACCAAGTGTGGAGTTCGGAGTGCGGCTCCTTGATAAGGTTAAGATAAAATCCGGTTATGAAGATGTAGCTAAGTTCTTGCTTTGGAATACATATCTTGTTGATTCGCTGGAAAAAGCTCTGTATTTGATTACTGCTGAATTAAAAGACTCCGCATTCCGCATTCCGCATTCCGCACTGAGATTCGTAACACCCGACGGCGACCTTTACTACCCAGTAGGAATTATGGTCGGGGGGAGCAATGAGGTCTCCGGTCACGGTATACTCCAGCGCAAGAGGGAGATGAAGGTCTTAGGTGAGGAGGTTGCCATCCTAACGGGTCGCATACAGGAGACGGAGGAAGGACTTAAGGAGGCAGCAGAAGGGGTCAGGGTTGCAGAGAGCGAACTGGAGATGGTCAAGAAGGGCCTTCATGATTCGGAGCTGGAGGCGCTCCATCTGGAGAAGGACGGAGAGAGGCAAAGCGACGAGATAATGAGGCTCAACCAGAGAATAGAGGTGATGAAGGTCGAAGAGGAGCGCCTGTTAGCTGATAAGAGGGATTTTGAACGGGAGCTTCAGGTTGAATCGGGCAAGGTCGTGGAATACCTTTCAATGAAGGAAGAGAAGGAGAACGGCATCCGTGAGCTTCAGGAAGGGTTGCTGGTTCATAAAGGCGAAATGGAGAGGGTCAATAACGAGGTAACGGACCTCAAGATCACCGCCACATCCCAGAAGGGCAGGTTTGAGACCCTTAAAGCCACTCTGGAAAAGGTGACTGCGAGGCAGAAGGAACTCCTTGAAATGGCCTCACTGAGAGAGATGGAGATAGCCGAGGGTTCCGCCGAGTTGGAAGAGTTGGAGGCTGAGATATATGAGGTCAGGAAAGGCCTGAGATCACTCCTTGAAGAGAAGGAAATCATGGAGGGAAGGCTGACCAAGGCAAGGGAGGCGTGGCAGGCAGAGAACGAAAAGCTGAAGACCCTTGAAGACGGCAGGCAGAGGGTCATGAGGGAGCTGGAGGCCCTGAGAAAAGAGGTGAACTCTGTGGAGCTTGCAGTGTCAAAGCTCAGGATGGATATGAGTAATATTGCGGCAAGGGTGAGCGAGAGCTTCAATACTGTCGTAGAAGAGGCCGTGGAACTCTATAGGGGAGAGAGTATCAATGAGGGGGCTCTGAACGGGAGGCGGGAGGAACTGGGCAGCCTTGTAAACGACCTCGGGGAGGTTAACCTTACCGCTATTGAAGAGTACCAGGGACTTGAGGAGAGGCACAACTTTCTTACAGACCAGCAGGCTGACCTGAACAAGTCTCTGGATTCGCTCCAGACCGCTATTCAGAGGATAAATTCGATATCGAGGGAGAGGTTCCAGGAGACATTTGATGCGGTTAATGCGAACTTTAAGGTGATCTTCCAGAGGCTCTTCAAAGGTGGAAAGGCGGAGATGGCGCTGACCGATTCCGAAGACCTTCTGGAGGCGGGGATAGACATTATAGCCCAGCCGCCGGGAAAGAAGCTCCAGGGGGTTTCTCTGATGTCAGGCGGAGAGAAGGCGCTAACAGCGGTCTCTCTGATCTTTTCCATATTCCTTCTGAAGCCAACGCCGTTCTGTCTGCTGGACGAGGTGGATGCTCCCCTGGATGACGCCAATGTGGGCAGATTCAACGAGATGGTGATGGAGATGTCAGGCAGCTCACAGTTTATCCTCATAACCCACAATAAGACAGGGAAGAGGCAATGGCAGCGTAACAAATAAAGGATTAACCTAAAAACGGCAATTGGCCACTGACGAACACGGACAAACCCTGATAAACAAGCATCTCAAAAGAAAAAATGTTTCACCCAAAAGGTGATTCGATTGTTTTTGATAATTATTTAATATATCTGTGTTTTGTCCGTGAAAGTCTGTGGCTAAATGCTTTTTTTAGGATTAGAGGATTAAAGGGTTCGAGTAATCCTTACCCCTTAATTCTTAATCCTGATTTTAGGGGTTTATATTATGCCGTTCAAAGGGATACTCAAAGACCTTGTCAACAGGGTCAAAGGGGCGCAGGGGGCCATTCTCCTGGACTGGGAAGGGGAGGCGGTGGACCAATACGCCGTTATTTCCGATTACGATATAAAGTTCATAGGGGCCCACATGGGGATTCTGCTTTATAACCTCAACAAGAGGCTCAGGGAAGAGCTTGGGGATGATGATATAAAGGGCGTCACCATCGATCTTGACAGGAAGAGGTTCGCGATATATCCGGTGGATAAAGACTATTTTGCAGTCCTTGTCCTTTCCCCGGAGGCTGTCTCCGGTCTGGTAAGGCATGAGATAGAGGCAACAGTGAAGGCCATCAGGGAACGAAATACCAGGTAGGCAGGGTAGGGCGGGTTGTTGTGGCTCGGTTTGAGGACAGGGAGGACGTCCTCGCCAACCTCACAGATATTGCCAGGAAAGAGGGGATAAGGGGCGCTGTCTTTTACCTGGGCGGGGGTATGAGAGAGGGGAGGATCGTCGTAGGCCCTGAAACGGAGGATCTGCCTCCAAAGCCTGTATGGAAGGAGTTGAAGGAGAGCCACGAGATCGTGGGCATAGGGACGATATTCCCGCAGGATGGAGAACCGAAGATCCACTTCCACGGAGCATTCGGAAAGAAGGAGATGGTCAAGGTAGGATGTCTCAGGGAGATGTCCGAGACCTTCCTTGTCCTTGAGGCAATAATCATGGAGATAGAAGGGGTAGACGCAAGGAGGGTGATCGACCCGGCTACTGGGATGGCGTTGTTGAGGGTATAATTATCTAATGGTAGTCACTGTATCTGCCCCTTATCCTGGGTATCATCATAAGGCTCTGGCGCATGATCTTTGAATTGAAGGTGGACTGGCCGACAGTTCTGTCCTCGAATATTATGGGAACCTCCTTGATCCTGAAACCTTTTCTGTGGGCCATGTAAAGGGTTTCCTGAAGGATAGAGGGTCCTGTTGAAATGAGGTTGTTCAGGTCTACTGCCTCTAAAACCTCTCTTCTGAATATCCTGAAACCAGAAGTCGCGTCCTTGTAAGGAAGGCCTAAGATGAGCCTAATATACAGATTTGCGCCCCTGGTTATCCATTGCCTGAGCTGCCCCCTTCCTGTCTCCCCGCCGCCCTTGACCATCCTGGAGCCTATCAGCAGGTCGCAGTCCTTCATCTCTTTTAAGAATCCTGATATGTAAGAGGGCTTATGGGAGAAGTCTGCATCCATCTCTATGATGAACTCCACCCCCTGTTTTACTGCATACTGGAA
>JACQYJ010000003.1:9398-30732 GCA_016208525.1 Deltaproteobacteria bacterium
CTGGAAACCTTCTATATCGGCAGTCCCGCGCCCCCTTCGCCCTATGCGCCTGAGGAGATGGACCCTTGGTTCTCTCTTTGAATACTCCTCTACTATCTTCCATGTCCCGTCAGGGGAGTCGTCATCCACCACAACAACTCCTACATCGTCGCCCTGGGCAAGTATCTCTGTTATCAACCTTTCAATATTCCCCGACTCGTTGTATGTCGGGACCTTGACCATTGCCTTCAATCGTGCGCCTTGCATCACTTACCCCCTATGCTCTAATTAATCTAAGTCCATCGTGAAGCAGGTATCGGCATCAACCCTTTTTATCTCTACCTTTCTTTCCATAAGGTATCTCTTCCTCCGCTGCTTTAAGATAGATTTCGTACGATGTTTCATAAGGCCTTTTTGTGGAATCTATCCTATGCTTGTTTAGAACCTTTATTATCTCTACCATCAGCGGGATATCGTCCTTATGAAGCTGTGTTAATGACCTTAAGAACTCCCTTCCTTTTTCGTTTTTGGCAAGGGATTTTATCTCTGAAGAGATTTCGTTTATGGTTGCGGCTGCCTCATCTTGAAAGAAGTAATTGACAGGAATTGAGAGGGCATCGCCTATCTTTATCAATATCTTAAGAGAGGGAAGCTGTTCTCCTCTCTCTATTTTCCCAATGTAAGTGAAATCTATACCGACCTTTGATGCCAGCTCTTTCTGGGTAAGACCTCTTTCAACCCTGATCATCTTTATACGCCTGCCTATCTCAGCCTTCATTATAACTCCTGAAAGATTGTTAAAGGTAAAATATATAGCCTTTCTTCGGACAATGTCAAATATATAGATTGTCAAAAGGATAAATAGGCATATCTAACTTGACAAAGTAGAAAATATATCCTAAGCTTCAGAGAATAAACTGTGAGGCAAAAATGGATAAACTTCGCATACTACAGTCGGTTAAGAGGTGTAAGATGATTGATAACCTTAATACTGACGAGTTAAGGCTATACCTCATCCTTCTTGCCAATAGCAGAGGGAATGGAGACGGTAAGATATTATTAAGGGGCATCAATAGGATATTTGGGGAAGGATTTTCTGTAAATAGAGTGAAGACGGCATGCAGTAAACTGGCGGAATACGGACTGATCGAGGTCCCTGCCTCATCTCTGGAACGGATCAGGGATTACGACTCCAAACTGGTATATAAGATATTCCCTGTGAACCCCTCATGAGCCCTCTTTTATTCCCTCCCCTTCAAGTGGAGGGTTAGGGTGGGGATGGGGTAAACAAGGTATTTTAGGAGCAAAGGAGGTGCGGTTATGATGGAATTTAATCTGCTTGTAGTAGATGACGATAGGATATATCTGGACATGGTCAAACTCCTTTTTGAGGAAGCGAGGGTAAAGGTCTTATGTGCGGACAGCGGGGAAGAGGCCCTTGAAATCATAAAAGAGAAGCCCATCGGCCTGATCTTTACAGACTTTAACATGCCGGGGATGGACGGCCTTGAGCTGGCCGTGAGGGTCCGGGAGATTGTGCCGGATGCGCGCATAGTAATGACCACCAGCGATCAGTCGCCGGAGATCATCACCCTCGCTATGAGGGCCGGGATATCAAGAGTTGTCGCCAAACCCTTCGATTTAACACACATCCTGGATATAATAGATGGGGAGAAGAAGTGGCTGATCGATTCTCTCAGGGAGGCAGTATCTGCTTACACAAGAGAAGTACATGCTATTATAGCCGGAAAGGAAGAAGGATCGAAGAAAGAGGCAAAGCCTTCAGAGGGGACCGGCAAGGAAGAGCATCATAGTAAGACAACCTGGATGTGTCCAGCTTGCGGCGCTCGCTATACAGGATGGAGCACACTGAATAGATGCTCCAAATGTGGTTATGAGGAATAGGAGGGGTCCCTTTTTTAGAACACCCGCCGGCAAGAAAGTGATTTAGCGGTGTACCTTCGCCATAAGTCTCTTTACAGCGTCGTAAACCTCATCAACGGTGGTCGAGGTCATACATGTGACCTCCTTTTCGCATACCCTCTTGTAGCACGGGGCGCAGTTGACCTTCGGGGTAATTTTTTCACCCCTTCCATATAGTTCTATCTCCTGGGAACATGTGGAGCCGAAGATGACGAGCACCTGCTTTTTTAAGGCAATAGCTATGTGCATTCCCAGGGTGTCTCCTGTAACAACCAAATCGCAGCCGTTGATGATGCCTGAGAATTCGAGAAGGGAGTTATCGGAACCTGTGTCAAAGGCCTTCCCTTTTGACCTGGAAAGTATCTCATGGTTCTTTTCCTTTTCAGCCTTTCCTCCGAGGAGGGCAACCTTAACATGTCTTTCATGGGTCAGCCTGCCGATTAGCTCGACATGACCCTCTGTAGTCCAGTCCTTGTTGGCGAATATCCCGCCAGCGCCAGTGTTCAGGCCTATAACAATGTCGTTCCTTGCAACACCTAACGACTCCAGCCTCTTCCTGCCAAATTCCAGGAACTTGTCCGGGACCTCCAGCACATAATCGTCTTTATGATAATCGAGTTTCAATGCATCAAAAACAAGCTCCTGGTATGCCTTCCTGTTCTGGAAGAACTTGATCTCATCAGAGAGGCCGAGGGAGAAATAATACTCCGCATCAATGTTCAGGGGGTAGACAGTCCCGAATGGTGAAAGACCGACGCCCAGCTTTTCATGGGCAGTTGTAGTCATGGCAAGGGCGGCAACTCTCTGTTCCTTGTCAAGGGATATGATGACGTCAAACTCTTCAACCGCAAGTCTTGAAAGGGTGGATGCATCGTAGAGGAGGAGCCTGTCTATGAACGGGTTATAGCGAAGGAGATCAGCCGCAGACGGGTCCGTCACCCACGTGATATGGGAGTGGGGGTATTTCCTCTTAAGGCCGCACAGAACAGGGGTTGTCCTCAGTACGTCACACATGGCGGCGTGCTTGAGGAGAAGGATCCTGACACCCATAGACCTGTAATCCTCGCACCCTTCGCACATCCTTCCGAACTTGCAGGGTTTCTCTCCAAGATAATATATGCAGTCAAGTCTTATCATAAACAACCTCTCTAAAATACCATGGCGGCATCCCCATGCCGCCATGCAGCAGTAATTGTCGGCAAAGGATTGGTAGTGTAGAAACAAGTAGACCTGGGCAATAAGTAATCGCCCTCCTTTTATGGTAAAAGTAGTTTTGACGAGAAACTAAACCATAAAGAAGGAGGGCGATATGGGTATTACCCCATGCACTACCAATATCACTGTAGAATTTGATTGTCAATTCAGAGTGGATTTTTTGTCGCAGACCCGGACCCTCAGTTGTTATTGATTACCTCAAAATAATTATGTTAATATCCTACTTCTAAATTAAAGGCGGTAAAATTTCTATGCATCACTCCGATTTCGTACACCTTCATTTACATACCCAATACTCACTCCTTGATGGGGCAAACCGCATCAATGACCTTATGGAAAAGGCCAGGGAGTTCAAGATGCCTGCCATTGCCATCACAGACCACGGGAACATGTTCGGGGCGATGGAGTTTTACGAATCTGCCGTTAAGCACGGGATAAAGCCTATCATAGGCTGCGAGGTCTATGTCGCCCCTGGGAGCAGGCTCGAGAAGAGCGGGATAAAGGGTGAGTCCGAGGAGGCCACTGCTTATCATCTCATCCTTCTTGTCAAGAACGAGACCGGGTATAAGAACCTGATGAAGCTGGTGTCCCAAGGTTATATCGAAGGGTTTTACAGGAAGCCAAGGATCGACAAGGAGCTTCTGAGGCAGCACAGCGAAGGGCTGATAGCCCTGTCGGCCTGCCTGAAGGGCGAAGTCCCTTATCTCCTGACCAGGGGGAATAAGGAAAAGGCTTACCAGGTCGCAGAGGAGTACAAGTCCATATTCCCTTACAGGCGCTTCTTCCTCGAGATACAGGAGAACGGGATAAAGGAGCAGACCATTGCCAATAAAGGGCTTATGGAGATGGCAACTAAGCTTGACATCCCGCTGGTCGCAACCAACGACAGCCATTATCTCAAGAAAGAGGACGCCAGGGCACACGAGGTGCTTCTCTGCATACAGACAGGCAAGACCATGAAGGATGCCGACAGGATGGCGTTTACCACCGACCAGTTCTTTGTCAAGTCGCCGGAGGAGATGATAAAGGCGTTCGATTACTGCCCTGATGCAATAAAGAACACCATAGAGATCGCGGAAAGGTGCAACCTCAAGATGGAGTTCGGGAAGTACCACCTTCCTCATTATCACCTCCCTGAAGGGCATACAGATATGGACAGGTATTTTGAGGAGCAGGCCAGGAAGGGACTGGAGGATAGGTTTGCAGTCATGAACCTCTCTGATGATAAGAAGGAGGTTTACCGGAACAGGCTTGAGTTCGAGATAGATATGATAAAGAAGATGAAGTTCCCGGGGTATCTCCTTATAGTAGCGGACTTCATCAACCATGCAAAGGAGAGGGGCATACCCGTCGGACCGGGAAGGGGCTCTGCTGCCGGAAGCCTTGTGGCTTATGCCATGAGGATCACGGACCTGGACCCCTTGCCTTACAACCTTCTCTTTGAAAGGTTCCTTAACCCTGAGAGGGTATCCATGCCTGATATAGACGTGGACTTCTGCATCGCCGGGAGGGACGAGGTCATCAGATATGTCAGGGATAAGTACGGTAAGGAGAACGTCTCCCAGATCATAACCTTCGGGACGATGAAGGCAAAGGCGGCAATCCGGGATGTCGGTCGGGGGATGGATATCCCTTACGGCGAGGTGGACAGGATAGCAAAACTTGTTCCCAACACCCTCGGCATTACTATTAAAGACGCCCTCAAGCAGGAGCCGAGGCTTGATGAGCTTTACAAGTCATCTCCTCATGTAAAGGACCTTCTGGATATCGCCCAGGCCCTTGAAGGTCTTACAAGGCATGCATCAAAGCACGCAGCCGGAGTTGTCATAGCCAACAGGCCTCTTGTCGAATATACCCCTCTTTATCTTGCAGATGAGGAGGTAACTACTCAGTATGACATGAAATATATAGAGAAGCTGGGACTGATAAAGTTCGACTTCCTTGGGCTTCAGACCCTGACCCTCATAGCAGATGCGCTCAAGCTGATAAAGAGTGTAAGGGGTGAGACTATCGACATGACCAAGCTCCCCTTAAACGATGAGGCCACATACAGGCTCCTCTCTTCAGGGGACACAACCGGGGTATTCCAGCTTGAGAGTTCAGGGATGAAGGACCTTCTGAAAAGGCTCAAACCTTCTACATTTGAGGACATCATAGCACTTATTGCCCTATACAGGCCCGGGCCAATGAACATGATCCCTGAATTTATAGACCGTAAGCATGGAAGGGTTGAAATAAAGTATGAGGTCCCTGAGCTTGAGCCGATCCTCAAGGACACTTACGGCGTTATGGTCTACCAGGAACAGGTGATGCAGATAAGCCAGGCTGTGGCCGGATACTCCCTCGGTGAGGCCGATATCCTGAGGCGCGCCATGGGCAAGAAGAAGACCGATGAGATGGCCAAGCAGAAGGAACGTTTCCTTGAAGGTGCAAAGCACAAGAAGGTCAATCCCAGAAAGGCAGAGAAGATTTTTGACCTTATGGCCAGGTTCGCTGAATATGGTTTCAACAAGTCCCACAGCGCCGCATACGCACTGATAGCCTATAACACGGCCTATCTGAAGGCACATTATCCGGTTGAGTTCACGGCTGCCCTCCTGACATGCGAGGTCAGCAACACGGATAAGATAATAAAGTACATAGGCGAATGCCGGGACCATAATATTACGGTGCTTCCCCCGGATGTAAACGAAAGTCAGAGGGACTTCTCTGTTATAGACGGCAAGATCAGGTTCGGTCTTGCGGCAGTGAAGGGAGTTGGCGCTGCCGCAGTAGACATTGTGATAGAAGAAAGAGAGAAGGGAGGGGGTTTTGCATCCCTCCTTGACTTCTGCGAGAGGGTTGACCTGAGAAAGGTCAACAGGAAGGTGCTTGAAGGCCTTATAAAGTGCGGGGCCTTTGATTCCAGAGGCACAGCCAGAGCCCAGATGATGGAGGGGCTCGACAGGGCGATGGAGGTTGGGCAGTCGTTGCGGAAGGACAAATTTGCCGGACAGATGGGGCTGTTCGGCGGAGCCACGTTGAAGAGGACGACCGACTTTAACCTCCCCGATATCCCTGAATGGCCTGAAAATATCCTCCTTGCCAACGAGAAGGAGGCCCTCGGTTTCTTTATAACCGGGCATCCCCTGGCACGATTCAGTGATGACATAAAGAAGCTTGCCAATGCCTCAACATCGACCCTTTCTGAGATGGCAGACAGGTCGGAAGTCAGGGTGGCAGGTATCGTTGCCGCATCAAAGGAGATAAACACCAAAAAGGGCGACAGGATGGCGTTTATCACCCTCGAAGACCTTGACGGGTTTGTGGAGGTAATTGTCCTGCCGGAGATTTTTAAAAAGACATCACCCCTCTTCTTTGTGGACGAACCGATACTTGTAAAAGGGAACCTTGACGTAGGAGAGGATGGGAAGGATGAAAATAGTGAAGAGGAAGGAAACGTGAACAAGGCCCCGAAGAAAGGGGCAAAGATCGTTGCTTCGGAGATAATGTCTCTTACCCAGGCGAAAGAGAAGGTGGTTAAGGCTGTACACTTCAAAATCAACGCCCTCGGCTTGACAAAAGAGCACCTTATAAAACTTAAGGAATTACTTGAGGGGTATAGTGGTAACTGTCCGTCATTCCTGCATATTTCTATCCCAAATGAAGGTGAGACAGTGATAGCTCTTCACGACGGAGTTTCGCCAAGCCCTAACCTTGAAGAAGGGGTTGAGAAGCTGTTTGGTTATAAGGCAATGGCGGTGGAGTAACGCCCCCTCGCTCCTTTCATAATGCCCCTGCCTTACGGCTTCCCCTCTTATTTTAAGAGGGGATTGAGGGGAGTTAAACCATCGAGAGGGGGTTGGGGGAAGTTAGGTTTAAGCAACGGCTATGGAAAATAATGTCAGACTGATCGGCATCATCCAGTGCGACTTCGCAAAGGAGCGATGCAGCGGCTTTGCATGTGTCAATTCTTTTCACGAGAGGATAGATGCATTTACCGGCTATTCAAAGGATGACAATATAATGGTCGTCCCCTTCAACTGCGGCGGATGCCCCGGCAGGAGGATAGGGCGTGTTACAGAAAACCTTATAAAGAGGGCTAAGAAGAAGGCTAATATTGAGAAAAACGAGATAGTAATTCACCTCTCGTCATGCATGGTAACAGACAGCGCCCATTATCCGCCATGCCCTCATCTTGATTATATTGAAAAGATATTGAGACGCAAGGGTGTGAAGGTCAGGAAGGGGAGTTACAAAAGCAAGACCGCTCAAAGGAGAAGGGAAGAGGGGATATATGAGGAGTTTGAGTGGGAGTGATTTATAAACTAAGGAGAATCTTATTTGTTAAATTTTCTTAACGTATTTTCATTCCTTAATAGCAAGAAAATCCGCTATCTTGTTGCCGGTGGGGTAGCTGTTAATCTTTATGGCATTGAACGGGCTACGGGTGACATTGACCTTGTTGTACACCTGGAACAGCATAATCTCGAAAAGTTTGTGGAGATAATGAAGGAGCTTGGATTCAAACCCAAGGTGCCGGTAAAGCTTGAGGACTTTGCCGATGAGGAAAAGAGGGAAGAATGGGTGAGGGAAAAAGAGATGAAGGTCTTTAGCGTATATGATCCGAAAAATCCTTTTTTCCTTCTGGATGTTTTTGTGAGGGAGCCCTTCGATTTCAATAAGGTATATGAGAAGAGAAAGCTTGTTAAGGCCGGGAGTGTTACTATTCCGGTAGTTCCCATAAAGAGCCTTATTGAGATGAAGCAAGAGGCTGGAAGGCCCCAGGATATCGCAGATGTCTATTATCTCAAAAAGATAGAAAAGGAGTGGGAAAATGAATAAGGCCCCGCTTTTATATTACAGGACTATGGAGCAGATAGCGGAATACAGGAAAAAGCCTGCACTCCAGAAGATCAGATGGCTTGAGGCGCAGATGAGTTTTTTCCATTACGCCATGCCCAAGAAGGCCAAGGAAATAAGGGAGCGGATGAAAACAGGGAAGCTAAAAATATAGTTGTGCCTTCTTGTGAGCTTTTTTTTAAGGGGGAGCGAAGGAATGAGAGAAGCGCGTGAAAAAAACATTGACCAGATATTTGCCGAAGGGACGTTGATTGACAGGGCCTTAAAACAGGCAGTCCATGAAGCCTTATTACAGCATAAGAGGGCCGGAAACCCAATTGCTGTCTGGCGTAACGGTAAAACTGTCTGGCTAAAGCCAGAAGATATAGTTCAAGATAAATAGCCCCAAGAAAAGAACCTCATATTATTAGAACAAAAGGAGATTAAGGAATGATCGAGCGTTACACCCGCCCTGAGATGGCGGCGATATGGACAGTGGAAAAAAGGTATCAGACATGGCTGAAGGTGGAGATACTGGCTACCGAGGCATGGGCGGAGCTGGGGGAGGTGCCGAAGGAGGCTATCAAGGTCATAAGGGAGAAGGCCAAATTTGACCCGAAGAAGATTGACGAGATAGAGAAGGTTGTGAAGCATGACGTTATTGCGTTCCTCACATCTGTGAACGAGAGCATAGGGCCGGAGTCCAGGTTCCTGCATAAGGGGATGACATCTTCGGACCTGATTGACACATCATTTGCAGTCCTACTGAAAGAGGCTTCCGAGATAATTATCTCCGACATAAAGAGGTGCATGGAGGTCTTAAAGAGGAGGGCGATGGAGCACAAGATGACCCCTACTGTGGGGCGTTCCCACGGCATTCATGCCGAGCCTGTGTCATTCGGTCTCAAGATGGTGCTCATGTATGAAGAGATGAAAAGAAACCTGGCAAGGATGGAAAGGGCCAGGGATGTGATATCCTGCGGAGCCATATCCGGCGCGGTAGGGACATTCGCCAATATACCGCCATTTGTGGAGGAGTATGTCTGCAAGCGCCTGGGGCTTACGCCTGAGCCCGTATCAACCCAGGTGGTCCAGCGGGACAGACATGCAGAGTTTTTCACTACACTGGCGCTTATCGCATCCTCTATCGAGAACTTCTCCGTGGAGCTGAGGCATCTTCAGAGGACAGAGGTTTTGGAAGCGGAGGAGTACTTCTCTCCCGGCCAGAAGGGGTCGTCTGCAATGCCTCACAAGAGGAACCCGATATCGGCTGAGAACCTGACAGGTCTTGCAAGGCTGGTGAGGTCCAACTCCTTTGCGGCCATGGAGAATGTTGCCCTCTGGCATGAGAGGGACATAAGCCATTCATCTGTTGAGAGGGTGATAGGGCCGGACAGCACTATCATGATGAACTATATGCTGAACCGTTTTGCGGACCTGATGGATAAGCTTATAGTATATCCTGAGAATATGATGAAGAACCTGAACCAACTTCACGGCCTCATCCATTCCCAGAGGGTCCTTCTGGCCCTCACCACAGCCGGGGCCTCCAGGGAGGAGGCATACAATCTTGTTCAGCGTAATGCCATGAGGGTATGGGCTGAGGGGAAGGACTTCAAGGAACTCCTCCTTTCAGACCAGGATGTTGCCAGGTACCTTGACAAAAAAGAGATTGAAAATTCGTTTGATTTAAACTATCATCTTAAGAACGTAGACTACATATTCAATAGGGTTTTTAAATAAAGATGCATATACCTCCCTGGCTCAGCGAAACATTGATCTCCTTCGGTATCCTCGCTGTTTCGTGGGTAGCCGCCAGGATAACCCTTTTTATACTTACTCATTGGGCCCCCAGGTTAACCAGTTTTACGGAAAGCGACCTGGACGACCGTCTGATTGAGGCTGTCAAGAAGCCTGTCTATTTCATAATAATCCTAATTGGCCTTTATATATCTATTGCCAGACTTCCTTTAGAGCCAAAGGTTAAGGCCATAGCTGACGGTATCGTCTTTGTCCTTGGGGTTGGCATTGCCATAAGCATAGCCCTCAGGGTTGTTGATGTCCTGATCGAATGGTATGCCACTGAAATTGCCGTAAAAACTCAATCTACTGTTGATGACCAGCTCATACCTCTTGTAGAAAAGGTCGCAAACATCTTTATCCTTGTAATGGGACTAATAACCGTCCTTAAGCATTTTGGATACGATGTCCTCTCCCTCCTAACTGCCTTGGGGGTTGGCTCTCTTGCCATTGGTCTTGCGGCCAAGGAAACTCTGACCAATATGATCTCCGGTTTTACCATAATGGTAGACAGGCCTTTCGGTATAGGGGACAGGATTGAGCTTACCGGAGGGCAGGTCGGGGACGTCCTTGACATAGGCCTCCGAAGCACTAAGATAATGACCCCTGAGCAGAATACCCTTGTGGTTCCGAATGCGGAGCTTGTAAATACCAAGGTGGTGAACCTGAGCTTTCCAAGCCCGAAGATAAAGAACAAGATAACAGTTGGAGTTTCATATGGTAGCGACGTAGAGAAGGCCAAGAGGATTATGAAGGAGTGCGCCCTATCTGTCCCCTCAGTTGTAAAGGAGCCTGTCCCTGATGTTTTTTTAACAAAGCTCGGCGATTTTTCACTTGAACTGCTGATGGTCTATACCACTGAAAAGTTTGGAGACAAGGTTCCGAGCCAGGACGCCATACACATGTTAGTATTGAAGAGATTCAGGGAGGAAGGGATAGAGATACCGTATCCGACGAGGGTGGTATACACAAAGTAAAATAAAAGTAGGGTGGGCTCTGCCCACCGGATATAGGGGAAGTACTTCGATGGTCTATACAAAAGAGGCAAGATAGATTCATTCGTAAAAAGTCTTTTCTGTGGTTCGACAAGCTCACCACGAACGGAATAAAGTCAATGATTTCAACCAGACCACCGTTCGCCCTGAGCTTGTCGAAGGGTGATTTGGGACTTTTTACGAGTGCATCAAGATAGGAGGTTGACTAATGATAACAGATAAATACCATAGACGGAGGTGTTTTCATGGCAGGCACATTAACAATTTCACGATCCTTGCTGGATGTTTTTAATACGATAGAAACCGAGGGCGATATCAAAATATCAAGGTCAAGCATGTCCTTGAAATGAGCTTATAAGGCGCCTTAACAGATATGAACTTACCGTAAGAAATCTTGAAAAAAAGTACGGCAGTTCCTTTAAAGAGTTTAAGAAGAAAGATGTAGTGGCAAAAAAAGGTTATTCTTATGAGGTTGAGAATGACCTTTGGGAATGGGAGTCATCGCTTGACGGTATAAATACAGCAAAGACTGAAATCAAGAAGCTAAGGACAATCTGATGATAAAGAAGGTTGTCTCTGAAATTGAAGAGACCACTCTATCTTTCCCGTTTATAAAAAGGCTTGTTAAGGCGGATGAGACTGAGCATACTGTAAAATACAGGCGTCTTGATGAAAACCTGTTTGTGCAAGTATCAGGCAACAGGGCTGAATAAAAGGAGGCAATTGGATTATGGATATTAGTAAATTAGATTTGAAATACAATGACTATGTTAAAGGGGTGAAAGAACTTAACCCGGAAGAGCAATTGAACCTGATAGAAATTATATCTGCCCAACTGAAAAAGAATATTGCAAAGAAAAAAAGCAAACATAGCATAATGGAGCTTGAAGGGTTAGGCTCCAAATTCTGGAAAGGGATTGATGCGCAGGAATATGTGCGAAAAGAAAGGGAGTCATGGGCTTAGTTGACAAACTGAAAGGCAAAAGGGTCTGTATTGATACGGCCCCAATAATATACTTTATTGAAAAACATCCCAAGTATATAGACTTGCTCCATCCCGTTTTTACAGCAATTGATGCCGGGAGTATTGACGCGATAACATCAACAGTTACTTTGCTGGAGGTCCTGGTTCTTCCGCTGAGAAATGATGATAAGGCGTTAGCGAAAAAGTATCGTGAAGTGTTGTTATATTCAGAAGGTTTTACAACATACGAAATGCTTCATGAGGTATCGGAATTATCTGCTGAATTAAGAGCCAAATACAATATTAAGACACCAGATGCCATACAAATAGCTACGGGCATCCTTTATGGGGCCACTTTCTTTTTAACAAATGACCCTGCTTTAGAGAAGGTTTCCGAGATTAAGGTTATGGTGTTGGATGATTTTTTTAAAGCGAAAGGGAAGAAGTAGATTCATAGAGGTCAACAACGACTGGCTTCCGATAGTGCCGGAGATTAAGAGGACGGGGGTTGAGGTCTAACGGTGTGTCAGCAATGCAAAACATTTTTAGATGAAGTTATGTCTCTAAATCATGATACGGCAGCTATTTGCGCACTAATAAATGACAGGCCCTGGTATCACAAAATGCGCGACGATAACGTAAGTGCGATCATAGATAACGGACTAAAACTGGGAAGAGATGTTTCCATTAATAGGCAATGGATGAATAGTCACTATGGTGACGGTATCAGCATGTGTGCAAGCGATTGCTGGAACTTGCAATCTTCCGGCGACAAACTTTTTAGGTTTTTGCTTTGTGACAACAACGGCAGTGCTGAACGAAACGGCAAATGCACTAAGTGAGCCTTGTTTCCGTCAATCAGTGGTAGAATTTTATAATCGCTTACAGATATCCTCAAGGGTAAATATCGTCTTCGTTGACAAATCATTGTGGGATAAAGGTTGGAAACTCTACGAACAGCGACCGGACAAAGGCTGGAGCCTAACTGACTGCGTATCATTTGAAGTGATACAGCAACAAAGGTTGGAAGCAGCTCTGACAAATGATAAGCACTTTGAACAGGCGGGTTTTCAAGCCCTTTTACGGAAAATGCATATAAAACATTCTTGACGTCGGAGATTTAAATTGCAAAAGGATAAAAAACATCCGCTTCATGAATTAAGCGGGATTCTTCCTGATGAAGATGCCGTTGAAATGCTTAATATTGTAAAGGAAGAATTCGAAACGGTTGATATCAATGAATGGTAAGGTTGCTATTGACGGACATTTCAAAGAAATAGACCATCTCACGCTTGTATGCGTATAAGTGACATACCTGGTTAATTAAGGAGATAAAAATGCTTGCAAAGATCTATGTTACGCTTAAAAATGGGGTTTTGGACCCGCAGGGGAAAGCAGTTCAGCGCTCTCTGGAGTCTATCGGTTATAAAGAGGCAGAGGATGTACGGATAGGGAAGTTCATAGAGGTGAGGCTTTCCGACATGCCAAAAACAGAGGCCGAAAAGAAGGTCAAAGAGATGTGCGAGAAGATGCTGGCTAATACGGTGATTGAAAATTACAGATTTGAAATATTGTAAGGGCGGCCCTATGTGGCCGTCCCAATTAGGGCAACCACACAGGGTTGCCCCTACAGAAAGGTGAAATATGAGATTCGGAATAGTTGTATTCCCTGGTTCAAACTGCGACCACGACTGCTACCACGTAGTAAAGCACGTCCTTGAGCAGGAAGCGGAGTATATCTGGCATAAGGAGACCCAAATAAAAGGGGTTGACTGCCTCATTCTTCCCGGAGGCTTTTCCTATGGCGATTACCTGAGGACAGGAGCTATAGCAAAGTTTTCCCCTGTGATGATGGTAGTGAAGGAGTTTGCGGACGGAGGCGGGCTTGTAATAGGGATATGTAACGGCTTTCAGATACTTGTTGAGGCGGGGCTCCTTCCAGGTGTGCTTATGAGGAACCGGGATCTGAAGTTTATCTGTGAAAACGTGTATCTAAAGGTCGAAAACACCGACACACCCTTTACCCGCCTTTACAATAAAGGAGAGGTTGTAAACATACCTATTGCCCATGCGGACGGTAATTACTTTGCAGATGATCAGACCTTGAAGAGGATTCAGGATAATGGACAGATAATCTTCCGCTACTGCGATGCTGAGGGAAATACCACAGATGATGCAAATCCAAACGGATCACTTTTGAATGTTGCAGGGGTATGCAATGAGAAGAGGAACGTACTGGGCATGATGCCGCATCCAGAGAGATGCGCTGAAGCGATAATGGGGAACATGGACGGTAAGAGGGTTTTTGAATCAATAATCAATATGTAGGGGCAACCCTTTGTGGTTGCCCTGGGCGGCCACATCGGGCCGCCCCTACAGTTAAATGTGACAGGAGATAAATTATGGCGTTATGCCCGTTTATGAAATGCGAGTGTACCACCGAGTGTGAACTCTTTTCAAAGGATTCCAAGAACTGCACATTTCTTGCGATGAATGAAGAACTTTACGGCCTTTTGACAGAGATAAAGTTTGCCATAGATTCTATGGAGACTGCTGTGGAAGACCTCAAGATAACAGTTGATGAGATATCGGAGAAGATGGGGTGACAGAGACAAAAATTACAAAAGAAGTTGTTGCATCCCACGGCCTCAGTGTAGAGGAATACCAGAAGGTCCTTGAGATACTTGGCCGCGAGCCAAACCTGGTAGAACTCGGCGTTTTCTCTGTCATGTGGAGTGAGCATTGCTCTTATAAATCCTCCAGAGTTTACCTGAAGAACTTCCCTACAAAGGCCCAGTGGGTCATACAGGGGCCTGGAGAAAATGCCGGTGTCATATATATGGGTGACGGGATTGGAGTGGTCTTCAAGATGGAGTCTCACAATCATCCTTCATTTATAGAGCCTTACCAGGGCGCTGCTACAGGAGTTGGGGGGATACTTAGAGATATCTTCACTATGGGAGCAAGACCGGTAGCAAATCTTAACTCTCTGAGATTTGGCAGTCTTGAAGACCCGAAACAGAGGTATCTCTTGGACGGTGTTGTTGCCGGTATTGCAGGATACGGGAACTGCATGGGGATACCGACAGTGGCAGGAGAGGTATATTTCAATGATTGCTACAAGGGGAATATCCTTGTCAATGCTATGACAGTTGGCCTTGTGAGGGTAGACAAGATATTCAAGGGGAGCGCCTCCGGGATTGGAAACCCTGTGGTTTATGTGGGGTCCAAGACCGGCCGGGATGGTATCCACGGCGCGACTATGGCATCTGCGGAGTTTGGCGAGGGCTCTGAGGAAAAGAGGCCGACAGTGCAGGTTGGTGACCCTTTTACCGAGAAGCTCCTCCTTGAGGCCTGCCTTGAAGTCTTTAAGACCGATTATGTGGTTGGAATCCAGGACATGGGGGCTGCAGGACTTACCTCCTCATCGTTTGAGATGGCTTCCAGGGCAGGGACCGGCATAGAGATGGTTATTGACGATGTCCCTATGAGGGAAGAGGGGATGACCCCATACGAGATAATGCTTTCCGAGTCTCAGGAGCGGATGCTCCTGGTGGCATGGGAGGGGACTGAAGACAAGGTTGTTGAGATATTTAAAAAATGGGACCTTGATGCAGTTGTCGTTGGAAGGGTCACGGATGATGGATTAATGCGCATCAAGATGGGCGGGAAGACTGTTGCAGAGCTTCCTGTGAAACCTCTCTCAGACGGAGCCCCAATATACAACAGGCCTGTAAAGAGACCGGAGTATCAAGCTGGCCTGCAAACCCTTGATTTAAAGTCAATCGAGGAGCCTGCAGACTATAACGATGTCCTGCTGAAACTGCTGGACTCTCCAACTGTTGCAAGCAAGAGATGGATATACAGGCAGTACGACCATATGGTAAGGACCAACACCGTTGTGTTGCCTGGTTCTGATGCCGCTGTCATCAGGGTGAAGGGGACAACTAAGGGGCTGGCAATGACCACTGACTGCAACTCCCGTTACTGCTATCTGGACCCATACACAGGGGGAATGATCGCAGTGGCCGAGGCTGCGAGGAATATCGTCTGTTCAGGCGGCAAGCCCATGGCTATTACGGACTGTCTGAACTTCGGCAATCCAGAGAAACCTGAAATCATGTGGCAGTTCCAGCAGAGCGCTCTTGGCCTGAGCAAGGCCTGCGAGATACTCGCTACTCCTGTTATTGGCGGCAATGTAAGCCTCTATAACGAGACCCAGGGGGTTGCCATCTATCCTACCCCTACCGTGGGGATGGTTGGGTTGCTGGAGGATGTGGATCATCACTGCACATCATGGTTCAAGGATGATGGCGACGTGATACTCCTCCTCGGTTTGAACAAGGAGGAGATCGGAGGAAGTGAATATCTGAAGATCATTCATAACCTTGAGAAGGGCATGCCGCCATCTCTGGATTTGACTCTTGAAAAGGCTGTGCAGGATTCATGTCTCGAAGGCATTCAGAAGGGGCTTATAAAATCGGCCCATGACTGTTCCGAGGGCGGGCTTGCTGTGGCTCTATCGGAGTGCTGTTTTTCTGGCGGAGGGCATGGAATTGGGGCAAAGGTTGATGTCCTTCTGGAAATAAGGAAGGACGCCCTGTTGTTCGGAGAGACCCAGTCGAGGATAGTTGTTACAGTAGCTGAAGGGAATCTATCTGAATTTAATAAGATAGCTGCAAATTATATGGCCCCGGTAGCTGTGATAGGAAGGGTAGGTGGGCAAAGACTTTCCATAAATAACCTTATAAATCTCCCTGTTCAGAATATGGAAAAGGCCTGGAGCGAGGCGATACCGAGGAGACTTGAAAGACCGTGAACCGTTAACCGTGAATCGTGAATCGTGAACCGCGGTTTACGGTCTTTTAACAGTTTACGGTTTACGACTTACGGCTAACGAGGTTTTAAAGATGTTCGACAAATTCAAAGACGAATGCGGAATATTTGGTGTCTTCGGCCATCCTGAGGCTGCAAACCTGACTTATCTTGGGCTTTATGCGCTGCAGCACAGGGGGCAGGAGGGGGCAGGGATAGTCTCGTCTGACGGCAATAAACTATATGGCCATAAAGAAATGGGGCTTGTTGCCGATATCTTTAATGAAGGCGCTCTAAGCAGGCTGCAAGGAAGCAGCGCCATAGGGCATGTCAGGTATTCAACAGCAGGAGAAAGTCATTTAAAGAATGTCCAGCCGCTCCTTGTTGACTATGCCAGGGGTCCCCTTGCTGTGGCCCATAATGGCAATCTTATCAACGCCTCCATCCTTAGAGATGAACTGGAGGCCCGCGGCTCTATATTCCAGTCAACAACCGATACTGAGGTAATAATTCATCTGATTGCTACCTCAAAAGAGGGGGGATTCTTTGAAAGGCTTGTGGACGCCCTTGGGCAGGTGAAGGGGGCCTATTCACTACTTTTTCTGACAGAGAGTTCCATGGTTGCCGTCAGAGATCCGAACGGTTTCAGGCCCCTGTGTCTCGGCAGACTGAAAAATGCATATATTGTCGCCTCCGAGACCTGTGCACTGGACCTTGTAGAGGCAGAGTATATCAGAGATATAGAGCCTGGCGAGATAGTTGTCATAGATAACAATGGGCTTACTTCTCAGAAACCCTTTACAGAGGTAAAACCATCTCCGTGTATTTTTGAATTCATTTACTTTGCGAGACCTGACAGTAATGTATTTGGCCGGAATGTTTACGAGATAAGGAAAAAATTCGGCAAGCAACTTGCCAGGGAGCATCCGGTTGAGGCCGATATGGTCATACCTGTCCCCGACTCCGGGGTGCCGGCGGCCATAGGTTATGCCGAAGAGGCAGGGATTCCCTTTGAGACCGGACTGATCAGGAACCATTATATAGGACGCACCTTCATAGAACCGAGGCAGTCTATTCGCCATTTCGGGGTCAAGATAAAGCTCAATGCAGTCCGTGAGGCCCTTGTCGGGAAGCGGGTGGTTGTGGTGGATGACTCAATAGTCAGAGGGACAACCGCGAGGAAGATAATAAAGATGATAAGGGCCGCAGGGGCCAAAGAAGTTCATTTCCGCATATCATCTCCTCCCACCATGTTCCCATGCTTTTATGGAGTAGACACACCGTCGAGGCAGGAGCTTATAGCCTCATCCCACACAGTGGAAGAGACAAACAAATATATAACATCAGACACCCTCGGTTATCTGAGCGCAGAAGGTATGCACTCTGTTGCCAATGGTAATAACGCGTGTGACGCATGTTTCACCGGTTCATATCCATTAGAATTCCCCTGGATGGGGCAGAGACAGCTGAGGCTGTTTGAAAAATAGAACGTAAAAAAAGAAGGTATAAATTTCTCGCTTAAAAACCTTTACAGGATTCAATATGGAAGGCAGGCTGCGGGTTTTTCCGGTCTGCCTTTTTTATTTGGCAGCATAGAAATTTTAGACGGTTGTATTTGTGAAATCTGAACCCGTTCCCGATTACTTCATATGAAGACGCTTACAGCATGAATATTTTTTCTATCTCTTAAAAACTGAAAACCACAGATAAGTAAAGGGTTTAAAAAGGTTCATATACTCAAAATTTATCTCTGTGCCCTCTGTGGTTTGCAGTTTTAGGTATCAAATGGATTATAGGTCGCACACCCGTTATTTTTGACATAGATGGAGACAAGGTGTTATATTCCCAGCCTGCTATGAGTGATTTACATAAAAAAGCCGCCCAATTAATAGTCCCAAGACTTGATGGCAACAGGCTCCTGGAAGAGGACTATTTTAAACAGATTTCCGCCCTTGTTGACGCAGGGATAGGCGGTTTTATCCTCTTTGGGGGAAAGATACCGGATACTCTTGATTCAATAAGAAGGCTTCATGATAGAGCTAAAATACCTCTTTTGATTACTTCAGATATTGAAAGGGGCCTTGGCCAGCAGATTGCAGGGGGAACAAGGTTCCCGAACCAGTGGGCTGTTGCAGAGGCAATAGATCGAAACAATCCCGGCGATATCGTCCTTCTTCATGATATGTTGACTGCTGTCAGTGAGGAATGTGTCGCGGCAGGCATCCATGCCGTATTCTCACCGGTGGCGGATGTAAATGTGAACCCTGATAACCCCATTATCTGCACCCGTTCCTTTGGTGAAGAGCCTGAGAAGGTTTCATGGTTTGTGAAGGAATATGTGAAGGGATTGCAAAATCTTACCGGGGACAGTCCCGATTCTACGACTTCGCTTCGCTCTGTCCGTAAATCTGGGACAGTCCCCTTACTTGCCTGCGCCAAGCACTTCCCGGGCCACGGAGATACGGCTGTTGACTCACATACATCCCTGCCTGTTATAAATGCAGATATAAATAGACTTGAGAGAGTGGAACTACCGCCGTTCAAGACAGCCATTGAGGCAGGGGTAGCGATGATAATGATCGGCCACCTTAAAGTCCCTGCATTGGAGCCTGAGCCAATACCTGCTACATTTTCAAAAAAGATCGTTACTAATTTGCTGAAGGAGCAGATGGGTTTCAATGGTCTGGTTGTGACTGATGCCCTTGATATGGGGGCTCTTAAAGCTATCTGCGATGAAGGGGAGGGCGGGGGAAGATGTCTTGAGGCAGGGTGCGATATCCTGCTCCATCCCTCCGAGCCCCTGAAGATGCTGGATGCGATAGTCAGGGCGGTTGAGGTCGGGAGGGTGTCATACGAAAGGGTTGATGAGGCATATAGAAGGGTGATGGAAGCCAAAAGTCGGATTATTGCGGAATGCGGAATGCGGAATGCGGAACTTAACTCCGAACTCCGAACTCCGAACTCCGAACTCGCAAGCAGGATTGCCCTAAAGGCCATTAAAATCAGGAAAGGAGCAGGGGTTTGCGCAACTGAAAATATTGTATGCCTTGTGATTGACGATGACGGGGATGGAAGCGTTGCAAGGCCATTTTTAGATGCCATGAGAGGGAAGGTCCCAGGTTTAAGGGTGGTCTCATCTCCTTTGGAAATTAAAGGGGGTGAGACAGCACTTCTTCCGATCTTTTCCAGGGTCTCTGCCTGGAAGGGGAGTTCAGGTTTGTCTGAAAAGTCTGCGGAGAAGCTCCGAAATGCCATATCCAGGGCAGGTCGGGCGGTTTTGATTTCTTTTGGAAGCCCTTATATATTGAATAGTTTTGACGCAGATGTTATGATAAATGCGTTTGATCCGGCTGACTTCGTGCAGAGTGCGATGGTAGAGAGGCTTATTCAATGCTAAATAATAATTATCCGCAGATTACACAGATTCCGCAGATTAATGAAAAAGACCCAAGGACTCATGCCATAATCGGTGCAGCTATAGAGGTTCATAAAAATATGGGTTTTGGATTTCTTGAGGCAGTCTATCAAGAAGCCCTCTCGATTGAGTTTGAGTTAAGAAAAGTGCCTTTTCAAAAAGAAGTTGAACTACCTATCCATTACAAAGAAAGAAAATTATCTACTTACTACAAAGCCGATTTCCTGTGTTACGAATGCATTGTCGTTGAACTAAAAGCTTTAAATCAACTTAGCGGAAAAGAAGAGTCCCAAATTATTAATTATTTGAAGGCAACAGGGTTGGAAACCGGTCTGTTGTTAAATTTCGGCGCAAAGAGTCTGGAATCTAAAAGGTTTGTATTTGCCAATAAAAATCTGCGTAATCTGTGAAATCTGCGGATATAGCTTATAGATTGTTAATATGAACTTCATATGGAGGTATAAATGTGCGGAATAGTTGGTTACTTCGGGAATAAGGACGCGGCGCCTATCCTCCTTGACGGTCTGAGGAGACTTGAATACAGGGGGTACGACTCGGCAGGGGTTGCTGTAATCCATGATGGAAGGATGGAGAGGCGAAGGAGCATTGGTAAGCTCATCAACCTTGACGAGCAGATCAAAAAAGAACCGATATCAGGGACACCCGGGATAGGGCATACCAGATGGGCCACACATGGAAGACCTTCGGAGGAGAACGCACATCCCCACAAGTCAGGGCCTGTTGTAGTAGTCCACAACGGGATAATAGAAAACCATCTCTACCTGAAGGAGATACTTAAGAAAGAGGGGTATATATTTGAGTCCGAGACCGATACGGAGGTCATTGCCCACCTTATAAACAAACATCTGCAAGATAGCGATTTCGAGGCTGCCGTAAAAAAGAGCCTTACAGAGCTTAAAGGGGCTTATGCCATAGCTCTCCTTTGTGAAAAGGAGCCAGGCAAGTTGATAGCTGCTAAGAACGGCTGCCCTCTTGTTGTGGGTCTTGGGGAGGGGGAAAACTTCATCGCCTCAGACATACCGGCAATACTCAGTTACACAAGGAGGATGATCTTTCTCGAGGACGGAGACCTTGTTATTATGGATGGAATGGGGTTGAGGCTTGAAGATGCCGATGGAAACCCCTTATCCAGGACGCCGAAGGAGATAACATGGTCTCCAACAATGGCGGAAAAGGGCGGTTACCGGCACTTCATGCTGAAGGAGATATTCGAGCAGCCTACAGCCATAACGGACACATTCCGTGGAAGGATATCAGAGGAGACAGGCGACGTCTACCTCAACGAGATAGGACTGTCCAAAGACGACATATCAGGGATAAAGAGGATCGTATTCACATCTTGCGGGACATCCTGGCATGCCTCTCTTGTAGGGAAGTTCATGATAG
>JACQYJ010000004.1 GCA_016208525.1 Deltaproteobacteria bacterium
AGACACCAATGGTTGCATTTAAGACCCTCTGCACCGCATCTTTCAGAATGGCGTCTTTATAGTCCCCCCTTAGCTTATGATAGTTTTCTATCTTCAGGCACAGGATAGAAAATGTCCTCTGATACCTGCCTGCCTTTAATATCTCCTTTGTTACATAATCTGCGAAGTAGTTTATGTGATATGTCTTTGTCTTTGCGTCTTTGAATCCCTTGAACTCTATCTCCTTGACCTTCCAGGCGTTTTCCACAGCTATAGACGCAAAACCGGCTATGGTCTTGGCAATCATCAGGTCCCTTATCTCAAATCTGTCCCTGTTAAGTTTGTCAGAGACCTTAACAAGCCCAAGTATCCTCTCTTCCACCTTAAGAGGAATGAAAAAGGTGTTTTCATATGCCGCATCGAACCCGTTTACCCTGTCGTAAAATGGTTTGCCGGCCTTTATCATCCCCAGTTGACCGTGTGTCGAAATCTGCAAGGTATCGACCTCGGACGGTATATTCACAGCGCCTCTGGCTGCCGCCATCTTTAACAGATCGTCATTCACAGGAGATAAAAGCCAGAGGAGACTGCCCTGGGCGTTGGTCTCCGCCATAATGGAATCGAGGATGATATCGAGAAGCCTTTCCATGTCAAGGATTGAAAGGATCCTGAGGCATCTCCGATAGACAGAAAGGATGCCGAAATACTCCAGGTTTTCCGAGATCAGCTTGCTGTGCTCAGCAACAAGGTTCTGCTTCTCAAGGATGGTTTTTATCAGGTGTAGAAAATCTTCGGGATTGACCGGTTTAAGGATATAGTCTGTGACGCCTTTTTTCATGGCGTTTACAGCCATCTGGACGTCGCTGATACCTGTGACTATGACGACATCCTGGGCCGGGTTGATCTGCTTTATTGCCTCCATGGTCTGAAGACCGTCCATCCCCTTCATCGCCATATCAGTAATGACTATATCAAACGGCTCCCCTGCAAATATCCGGAGGGCCTCCTCGCCACTCTCGGCAGTCACCACCTTATAACCTTCACCGGACAATATGTCGTTATAAAGCTTCCTGAAAAACTTCTCATCATCTACGGCAAGTATCTTGCCTCTGGCCATGCTGAACCTCATAAGTGAAAATTGCAAATTGCAAATTGAAAAATGCAAAATAGAAGGAAACATCCGAATCTTTACACTTTACACTTTGCATTTTGAATTTTGCAATAAAGTTTGATGCACTCGTAAAAAGTCCAAAATCACCCTTCGACAAGCTCAGGGCGAACGGTGGTCTGGTTGAAATCATTGACTTTATTCCGTTCGTGGTGAGCTTGTCGAACCACAGAAAAGACTTTTTACGAATGAATCAAGTTTAGCTGTTTGCAATATGGCTAAACTGTTTTTACATCTTGTACTTCCCGAAATCCTCCGGTGAAAGCTTCTCAAGGATACCTTCCCAGGCTCCATTTTCCATCTTACCCTTTGCTGTGAGGTCTATCCTCTTTGACCGCTCGATCACCCTGTCGCTCACAAATATGGGGCAGTTGGCACGGAGGGCGACGGCAATGGCGTCGCTCGGCCTTGCATCTACGGCAATCTCTTTTCTCCCCTTTTTTAGATAAATGGTTGCGTAGAACGTATTGTCCCTCAGGTCGTTTACTTCAACCATAATGATATCGGCGCCCAGTGCATGGACGGTATTCCTGAGAAGGTCATGTGTCATCGGCCTGGAAAGGGTCATCTTCTCAAGTTCCGCAGCAATTGCGCTCGCCTCTAATATCCCGATCCAGATCGGGATGGTCTGCCGCCCTTTCAGGTCTTTAAGAAGGACTACCGGCATGCTTGTAAGCAGGTCAAGGGTGAGCCCCTTGACCTGCATCTCTGTATATGAGTCGTCTTTCATTCGTTCATCCCTCAACCCTCATCCTTCATCCTTTCTCAATCATTTCTCCAATCAAAGAGTTAATAAAACCCTTTGCTATCCTTACCTGCACCAACTCCCCGACAAGCTCTTCATTTCCATCAAATTTCACGGTCTTGAAGCTCCTCGTCTTTCCTGAAAGCCTCTCATGGCTTTTCTCGCCTCCACCCTCCACAAGTACCTCCACTACTTTTCCTTCGTATTCCATATTCCTTTCAAGGGATATCTCCCTCTGCCTCTCCTGAAGGAGCAGAAGCCTTTTATTCTTCAGGCCCTCATCAACCTGATCCGGCATCCCTGCCGCCTTTGTCTCGAGCCTCGGGGAGAATTTAAAGGAGAATATGGCATCGTACCTTACCTTTTCTATAAGGTCCATCGTGGCGTCAAAATCCTCACCCGTCTCTCCTGGAAAACCTACTATGATGTCCGAGGTCAGGGCCATTCCTGGCGACAGATCTCTAAGGGCTTGTACCCTGCCGAGATAACCATCCCTTGAGTAACTCCTGTTCATCTTTTTCAGGACACTGTCGGAGCCGGACTGTACCGGGAGATGAAGATGCTCGCACAGCTTGTCAAGCCTCCCGAAAGAGGATATAAGAGGGTCTGAGATATCCTTTGGATGAGACGTCATAAAACGCATCCTTTTCAAACCATGTATGCCGTTTACCTCCCTGAGAAGGGTCGGGAAGTCTGTCCCCTCATCAAGACCACGTCCGTATGAATTTACATTCTGTCCAATAAGGGTCACATCTTTAACACCCCTTGACACCAGACCCTCTATCTCTTTTATAATCCCTGCACTTGGCCTGCTAATCTCCCTCCCTCTCACATAAGGGACTATGCAATAGGAACAGAAGTTGTCACATCCGAGCATCACGTTCACAAGACCTTTCAGGCTGTTCGATGAACTACCAGAGACCGGGGCAGGAAAGATATCAATGCCATTCTCATAAAAACGGGTCTCCGAAACCCTCTCCTTATTCCTCATTACCTGGCTGACAAGCTCCGGGAGTTTGTGTATGTTGTGGGTTCCAAATACGATGTCGAGATGCGGGACGCGCTTAAGGAGCCGCTCTCCCTCCTGCTGGGCAACACACCCGCCTACCCCGATAATGAGGTTCGGGTTCCTCTCCTTGTAAGACTTGAGAGTCCCAAGGTAACTATAGACCTTATGCTCAGCCTTGTCCCTTACACTGCATGTGTTTAGGATTACAAGGTCCGCCTTCCCTATATCTGTGGTCGTCCTGTAATTGCAACCGGACAGAAGGCTGGTTATCTTCCCGGAGTCGCTGTCGT
Source organism: Deltaproteobacteria bacterium (assembly GCA_016208525.1). GTDB lineage: Bacteria > Desulfobacterota > JAENJC01 > JAENJC01 > JAENJC01 > JAENJC01. The sequence continues at coordinate 3,192 of JACQYJ010000004.1, forward strand.
TCATCTGACAACCGTGGGTCTCAACAAATAAAAATCTCTCCTGCACCAACCCCTATACCTCCGATAAAGTCAAAATATTAATGGGTTTATGAGCTAAAGTCAATTACTTTCAGGGCTCATCTCCCCTGTGTTCCCCCTTTCTTGCCCTGTATTTCTTTTGTGCGCTCTGTGGTTCGATTGCAGGATTTAAATGGAACGAAAAACGATGGAGATATCGGAGAGATTTGGATAAACCTAAAAAAAGCATTTGCCACTGACTTTCACGGACTAAGAGCAAGTAATTAAAAGATTTTTCGACTAGCATTAGAATCACCTTTTGGGTGAACTGCTCATAATGTTTAAATGTTTAGGGCTATAAAACCACTTCCTCCGATCACATTCCCAAGGGTTACAGGAATCAGGCTATACATAAATCCAACCCAGGTAAGGTTGCTGATATTCACTGAAGTCGGAACAACTACCTGGTACTGCGCCAGGAGGCCAAGGGGGATAAAGTACATATTCGCTACGCAATGCTCAAATCCGGCGGCAACAAACGCAGACACAGGAAAGATAATGGCCAGTATCTTGTCCGTCACAGTATGACCGGCCAAAACCATCCAGACAGCCAGACAAACTAGGACGTTACAGAGAATCCCTTTAAAAAAAGCCTCCCAAAAAGGGGTTGACGTCTTAATCGCCGCAATCTTTACCATCTGAATCCCCACAGCTCCATCATTCATGGATGAGTGATGTGATAATGCGACTAAAAGAGCAAGACCTATAGCGCCTATAGCGTTCGCAATAAATATAACCAACCAGTTTTTTAGTAATTCAGTAGTTGTTATCTTCCTGCTGGTCCATGCCATAACAAGGAGATTGTTACCTGTGAATAATTCCGCCCCGGCCACAACCACAAGAATAAGCCCCAGAGAAAATACAAGCCCTCCAACTACCCGGCTTATCGCAAAACCAAGGGTTGTACCGAGATTATCCGGCGCATCGCCCTTTCTTCTTAAGTTCTCCGCCATCTCCTGCCTCCTTCAAACGTAATAAAAAAAATCAGAATATCTTTAAAATACCGTCTATGGTCATTTCCGTAGCCCCGCGATTTTGCAGAACCGCCTGCTTTGCCCTGTCTCCTGTCATGCCGCATAAATCGTCATCTGCAAGAAGCCTGTCTATCCGGCTTTTAAGCTCTTCAGCATTGTTAACCCTGACCCCTCCCCCGCTTTCTTCCAGTATCCTGGCCGAGTCCCTGAAATTCTCAATATGAGGGCCGAAAAGCACCGGTCTCCCGTACGAAGCAGGTTCAAGGATGTTGTGGCCGCCAACAGGTACGAGAGTTCCACCTACAAATACAATTGTCCCATATTTATAAAAAGATGCAAGTTCACCAAGGGTATCAAGCAATAGGATGGACGACTCTATCTTTTCAGAAACCTCTGAACGTCTTACATACTTAAGACCCTTTTCATTAAGTATCCCCTCAACCTCTCTGACCCTGTCAAGGTGCCTGGGGGCAAGGACCAGCTTCAGCGCAGGGTATCTCTCCCTCAGTCCTTTGTACACATCCAGCACAGGAGATTCCTCGCCTGAACGGGTGCTCCCGGCCAGAAGGACAGGGCCGCCCCATATCTCCATGAACCCTATGCCCTTGTCTATTGCGTTAATATCAAACTTGATATTTCCTGTTACAGTCACCCTTGAAGGCTCTGCGCCAAGAGTGATAATCCTTTGGGCATCGCCCCCGGATTGCATCAGGAATGCCCTTATATGACAAAATACCTTTCTAAGAAGCGGGCTGATGAACCAGTACTTCCCGTAAGACCTGTCTGAGATCCTGCCGTTGACTACTGCCACCGGGATACCCATACTCCCGGCCTTTCTTATAAGGTTAGGCCAGAGTTCAGTCTCCATCAGAATGAGGGCTGAAGGATTAACCTTTTTCACAGCCCTGTTGACTACCCACGGTAAATCCAGGGGGAGGAATATCACACCATCGGCCTTGAGCTTCTCTTTTGCAGCCTTGTTTCCTGTTGGGGTGAATGTGGAGACAAGAAGCTTTTTGTCCGGCCACCTCCCCTTGATCGCATCAAGAAGCCGCTGGGAGGCGATGACCTCCCCGACCGATGAAGCATGGAACCAGATAGGCCTTTCCTCTGAATCTCCCCCTTTGGCAAAGAGGGATAAAGGGGGATTTTTCAGATCAGCTACAACTTTATCTGGAATATTCCCCAACCTTTCTGAAAGGCCGGTTCTGTAACGTTTATCGGTAAGGAGTTTGTAGAATATGAAAGGGGAAAGGATAACGAGAGATAAGATAATGAGTATGTTATAAAGAAATAGCACTGTGGACCCCTGATTCTGAAATGGTGGGCGCAGCCCACCCTGTTTAACCGGCTCCTGACGACTGACCACCGGCCACTGATAATTCATTCCCCTATCTTTCCAAGCAGACCCTTGACCCTCACCGCCTTGAACATCTTGAAGAAGAAGAGAGTGGCAAGAAAAAGGTATAAAAGGTTTAAGGAGAGCGCCCAGGTAAGCTCCTTTACCGGGAATCCCCCGCTGGACACGACCGTCCTCATCCCCTCAAATACATGGGAGGATGGAACCCACATAGCTAAGACCTGAACTGGATATGGCAGAACCGATACAGGATAGAATACGGCAGAGACCGGCTGGAACAGGAATGCTACTCCCCATGCCAGCACCTCAGCCTGACTGCCGAAACGCAGGATCAAAGCAGTGGTGAATATCCCTATGGCCCATCCAAGGAGCAGGAGGTTCAGTACAAGGGGCAAAAGTGAAACCCCTATAATAAAGATGTTAAAGGAATAAAAAAGCCATGCAAGGAAGATGCTGACGGATGCGGTAAGGATGATCTTTATAAGGCTCACGAACATCAGGGAGATAAGGTATTCGCTGATACTGATGGGAGAGACAAAGAGATTGAGGAGGTTCCGGGACCAGATATCCTCCAGAAAAGATATGGATATTCCCTGCTGGGCCCTGAAAAGAAGGTCCCAGAGTATCAGAGCGCCCAGAAAAAAACTTACAAAGACCGGAAGGGTTCCACGGTACTGATTGAGGTATATGGTTATGAAACCCCATAAGACCAGATCAAGCACAGGCCAGTACAGCACCCCCATTAGTCTCGGGATACTTCTCTTATAAAGAAACAGCTGCCTGAGAAATATGGCTTGAATTCTATGAAGATTCATCGTTCGCTCCAAAATATGGGGACAGTCCCGATTCTACGACTTCGCTGCGCTCCGTCCGTAAATCTGGGACAGTCCCCATCTTCATCCTTCACCCCTGGCAACCTCTATGAAAACCTGTTCGAGGTTTTCCTTCTTAAACCCCTTCACCACTTCCTCCGGGGTCCCGGTGGCTATGACCTTTCCCTTGTCGAGGAAGACTATCCTGTCGGACATCTCCTCCATCTCTTTCATATTGTGCGATGTATAAAGGATTGTAAGACCCCTCTCGTCCCTGAACCTCTTTAAAAGCCTCCTGGTCTTGTCGGCTATATCAGGGTCGAGTGATGCTGTCGGTTCGTCAAGGAGGAGGAGCTTCGGTTCGTTCAAGAGGGCCTTGGCCAGACATACCCTTGTCACCTGGCCTGACGAGAGCTTCCTGACCAGTTTATCCCCCAGGTCGGATATCTCAAACTCTTTCAGGAGATCATCTATCTTATCTTTGCTGTTCTTGATGCCGTACAGCATGGAAAATATCCTGAGGTTCTCCCTGACGGTAAGTGAGAGGGGCATGGATACATACGAAGAGGAGAAATTGAGGTAGTTCAATATCTCCCTCCTCTTTTCGCAGAGCTCCATATCAAATATCCTGATCCGCCCTGAGGTCGGCATCGTCAGGCCGAGGAGTATATGGATGATGGTTGTCTTCCCCGCGCCGTTTGGGCCAAGAAGTCCCAGTATCTCCCCTTTCCCGATCTCAAAGGATACGTCATCAACTGCCATAAAGCCGTTAAAGGCCTTCTTCAGATTTTTTACTGAGACTATAGTTTCCATAAATTCCTTGACAAGATATACATTATTTAATAATATGTTACCAATACTTTGGCGGTGACTGAGTCATTCGGGCGCCGCCTTTTTCTTTTTGGGAAGAACCACAAGCCCGTACCCTTCGTATCGCCCCTTTATGTCCCTTCTAAACTTTCTTTCGATGACGTGCCAGTCCTGCTTTGGATTTTTCCCCAAAACATGGCGACCAATAGGCGACACGAGAAGATCGGCGATCTGCAACCCCGCAATGTCCTTCTTTTTGTCGCGGATATGAAGCTCCTTGATATATTTCCGAACCTTAGAGGCCGAGGTATAATCAGTCCCGCCAGTCCTAAGCTCCATCCAGGCAAGGCGCAGCTCATTATCAAGGGTTTCATCCCTCGATTCCGCGATTATATGGCCTGGAGCATCATCCCCTCTGTTTTTAACCTCATGCACAAACCGTTCGACAAGAATTCTCAGGGAGAGCATATAAGGGTCTAATGCCGCCAGGCCGCACTCCGACAAATGCTCATTCTTATTGATGACAGAGGCAACTATCATATAATCCAGATCATCCATCAACCGATTGGTTTCGCGATAAAAACGCTCCCTGAATGCGGCATCCGTAAGCCTGTGAAAAACCCCTTTTCGTCTCACTATATCTGCCGTATGAAGGATAAAATCGTCCCTTCCAAATAGCTCCATCTTATACTGTCTCAGCCTCGGCACGGCTGTCTTCTCATGATAATCCATGTCCATTATGCATCCGCCGAGGACAAAGACAGGATACTGCGGGTCTATGATATCCAGGCTGTGATCTCCTGATTCATCTAAGAAAAGAGCGAGCATTTATATTTCCTTATTGCACACTGTTTTTTTCATCCAATCCCCTCAATCAGTCGCCGCAGGGCTTACAGTGTATTTTTTCCGAAATTCAGTATCACGTCATCGGAATTCAGGCATTTGACACTCTTTACCATTTCTTTCATTGCTGTGGCTGTGGTTATTTCGCATTCTTATCGGATAGATTAACCATGCTCAATACATATTCAACAAAGAGAATAGCTTTAATAGAATTTTCAGGTGTTCCATAATCAACGCTATTTCCATGTATGATTATATGACGGCTCAAAAGGGAAGGCGGATTTTTTTTGATGCTATAACCTTTGTATAGAAACTGAATAAATTCATTAAAAGGGTCTATCATTGACTCATATATTTCGGGGCAGTTTTTGAAACGCTTTTTTACATTGTTTGCTTTCAGTCTATCAACACCCATACAATCATTGTAAATACCTTCTGCCTGAATCAGAAATATAGGCACAGACAAATAATATTTTCCATTAAGATGAGCATCAAAGGCATCCACAATAATGTGTTTCCTATTATTGACAATGAGATTAGTAATTATATTCTCATAAGCTTCTTTGATATACTCATGTTCGGAAAATGTTTCTATTAGGGCTTTAATGATACCTTCAATCCCCTCTGTCTTTCTAATTTCTTCAAATTCATGCACACATTTAGCTGGCCAGGCTGGGCTTATGAACCAACCATGTGGAATCAAAGCCTTATTCAATTCCCGATAAAGTCTCTCCTGTTCACGTATTGCCTTTTGCATCGCGAAATTTCGATTGAGATATCGCTGCATCTCTGCCTGAACCGCTTTCTTTTGCGATTCAATGAATTCCGATAAATGGAGTGGCATCACGGTATTAAAATGCCTGATAGGCATTTTATGGATGGCCTCTATATGCAAATAAGGTGAATTTCTTGTTTTGACCTTCATTTCAATCTCTTGAATTAGAAGTCTCTTCATATTTCCCCTCATGGTGTGCTAATCATCACTTTGATTTCTACAATTCCACTTAAACCCCATATCTTCAAGCCTTTTAACCTTATCTGGTGACAACTTACCTTTTTTAAATGCCTGCTTCTTATGGCTTTGCCATATACCAAGCTTAAAGCCCGCTACCGTCTGGTATCTAAGCGGCGCATTCGGTGTTCCAAACTCCTGCTTATATTTTAGAGTTTCTGTAATACCGTCCTCGAAAGTTTTATCGCGACTATCCCACGGAAACCCAATTTCTTCAAGCCTTCTAATTTTATCAGGCGACAGCGTCCCTTTTATAAATGAACCTCTTTGGTACGATTGCCACATTCCAAGTTTAAATCCGTCTTCGGTTATATATTTTTGAGGAGCATCCGCTTTGCCAAATTGTTTCCTAAATTTCAAGGTTTCATTAAATCCCTCTTCAAAGGCTTCAGCAGCAACATCCCATGTAAAACCTATGCCCTCCAACAGCTTTATTTGGTTTTGTGGCAGTTTGCCTTTTTTATGTTGTTGTTTCTTATTTTGTTGCCACGCTCCAAGGCGGAAACCGTTTTCGGTTATATAGCTATTACGAGCATTGGGGATTCCAAATTGCGCCTTATGCTTCAAAGTTTCTTGAAACCCTATATCAAATGACTTATCGAAACGATTCCATGCAAAGCCTATTTCCTCTAACCGTCTAACTCTTTCACGAGAGAGCTTGCCTTTCGCATAAAATCTTCTGATAACATGCTGCCAACTTCCGAGCTTAAGGCCAGCGGATGACTCATAATTTCTTGGAGCATTGGGGGTACCATACTGTTTCATATATTCGAGAGTGTCACGAAAACCTTGTTCAAAAGCATCGTCGAGATGATCCCAGATAAAACCTATTTCCTCTAATCGCTGAATCTTGTTTGCAGCCAACAAACCTTTCTTATATGCCTGCCGTCTACTGGCTTGCCATCTTCCAAGCTGGGATCCATTAGCTGCTTTAAACCTCAATGGAGCATTTATGGTGCCAACCTTTTCTTTGTAACGCAAAGTTTCTTGAAAACCCTGCTCGAATTGTTCATCAAAGATACTCCATGTAAACCCTATTGCCTCCATTTTTAAAACTTTTTCCCCGGATAGTCTTCCTCGTTTATAATGTTTCCTTTGATGACCGAGCCAGCTTCCAAGCATGTGTCCCTTCCTCGCCTTTGCCCTGCAAAACCCTCATTTGAGAAACCATCTCCTCAAGCCTTTGATCCTGATCTACCATTGCCTGAAGGACTTCCCACACAGTCGCAAAATCAGAACTCTCTATAATCTCATCTGGATTAGCATCTTCCCCAACCACTGCAGGGATGAATATATATCCCTTCTCCTTCCACTCCGCCTTTCTCATCGCCCTGCCGGTGGCCTGGACTATGTCAATGAGGCCCTTCTTCGGGTCTATAAAGGCGACCGTATCAACAGCCGGGACATCCACCCCTTCCGTCAAACAGCGGGCGTTGCTCATGATTCCGTTCTCCGCCTCTTTGAACTCTTTCATGATGCTGTTTCTCACGCCTGAAGACATCGTGCCGTTGACGTGGAAAAACTTTACTTTTCCTTTTACCCCCTCCCCTTCATCCCCTCCCGCCGGGGGAGGGGAGATAAAAGAGTGCTCCCTCGCCACTTGTGGAAGCTGCCTGTCCTGAGAGCCGTTCTCTCCTTCGACAGGCTCAGGACGAACGGCGCCAAAGGGGTCGTCGGGGTGAAGGGGTGTTTTCAAGCATCTTGAAGACCTGGCCGATTCCATAGGGCGTCTTTGTGTCTGTAAACGCCTTTGCCCCGTTTACCCTGGCGTGGAACGTGAAGACCTTTTTCAATCCGTATGCCTTCATCCCTTTGACAAGGGCCACACGCTTTGCAAAAGCCTTTGCGTCCCATTCGTGCTCATCATCTGTAACGACCCTTCCGCCACGCTGGATTATCTCTCTGACCTCGGAGTCTGTAACGCAGATGACCACGATCTTGTAATCGGTGATATGCCCTCTTTCTATCGCCTCCCCGAAGGTCATCTCGTAAAACGGCCTGCCGTATGTTTCGGTGTCGTCCATACTGCATATAAGGATGTCTTCCTCTTTCGCTTTCTTAGTGATATGCGGGGCGTATATCAGAGGAGTGGCTGTCATAAAAATTCTGTTTCTGATGGAGACCTTTTCATCCCGAAGCGCAAGACTCCATCCGCCGACATCCGTCCCAGTCGTGCGGTGGGCCTCATCAAATATTGCCATATCGAATACCGTGCCTGTCTTTAAGGCCGCTTCCGAAAGGACTTTGCTTGATTGGTAGGTAGAGAAAAGGACATAGGTTGAGGAATCGTTGTTGGCAAGGAACTCAGCTACCTTTTCGACATCCGTTGTTACAGGGACGTCCAACTCGTAGCGGTGTTCTATAGGTGCGTCATTTCGCAGGTCAACGGTTGTATCACTGCACAGACAGAGATAACGGAACGGCTTTATAGAGGTATTTACCGCCCATTCCCTCAATGTCTGGCTTAAAAGGGAAAGGCTTGGAACCAGAACAAGTATGCGGGAGCTACCAGACTTTTCAGCTATCCACATGGCGGTAAGGGTCTTACCAGCGCCGCATGGGAGTATCAATTGTTCCCGGTTTTGCTCTTTGAAATGGGCCAGTGCCGCATCTATGGCCTCTTGCTGGGTCTTATGCGGCTCCTTTATCGCCGGTGATGAAACGCGCTGTTCTTTGAGATAGATTCTGATGCGGTCAAAGAAATCGGCGTCAAGCTGGTCAAAGCGGTCTGCAAGGATGCGGCTCTGTTTTGTCCGGTCATTTATTGCAGTAGGCAGGGTGTTTGCATTGGTTATGGTTATACGCCAGTCGGCCCTGTCCGATACGGTGAAGAACGTTGACAGTTCCCTGAGAGTTGGGGTATTGTCCCTGTCACGCCTGAATTTAGCCTGATAGGCAAAGAGCTTCCCGTCCCCTCTTTCCTGCTCGGAAGAAAGGGATGCTATTGCGGTTTCGAGTTCAGGCCATGATTTAACATTATCCAGTAATCTTAAGAGCATAGCTTAAATCCTAATCCCACAGTTAACCCTGCAAGCGGGGGCAGTCACGATTTCTATAAACTCCCGCCTGACCTGGGTCTCGTTGTAAGAGCCGTTCTTATAGACATCGGATTTGCGGTCAAACCTTTCAACCAGTTCGGCTATCTTATCTTTAGCATCTTCTATCACGACTTTTCCTACTCCCCGGCATTATTCAGAATATCCAGAAATTCCCTTATCGTAACTATCTTTATGGTATCAAACTCCTTTAGTTGCAGGAGATGCCTGTCACCGGTCACCACCAAATCCGCCTTTGCCTCTTCAGCACACTCAAGGATTCTGTTATCAGGGTCATCCTTCAGCACCTTCAACTTAATAGTCGGCTTTATGACCTGGGCCACATGGCTTATATGCCGGAGGGATGAGGTTATCCTGTCGTCTTCCCAAAGGAACTTTTCCCTCAGTTTTACTGCTGTTTCTGTCAGGATTGAGATAGAGGTGTAGAGCGTGATATTCCCATTAATGGTTGATAGGTATGCCTTTTCCGCCGTCCCGCCCGGAGTAATCAGGGCCGAGATATAGACGTTTGTGTCGAACACCACCCGGAGCACTATCTGCCCTCAAAGATAAGCTTTTCAATCTCTCTTTCCGTCAGATTAAGCCTCTTGGCCCTTTGTGACCCGTACTCCTGAAGTTCTTTAAACTCTTCTTTAAGCTTCTGCTGTTTGTAAAGGTTAAACATCTCCCTGAACAACTGACTGATGGACTCTCCTTTTTCCTTGGCAATTTTCCTGTATTCCTTCGCGGTTGGAGATGGAAGAGATATCGTCATGACGGCCCTTTGTTGTGACGGCATACATGCCTCCTTGTATTATTTTGTATTACAATATCAAAAATCGGGTTGTCTGTCAAAAAAGGAAGGGGATTTATTTTCCTAACCCGGCGAACGTTGTCCACTTTTACCTTTCACATAATCATCCACAAACTCCGTCATCTCCCTCAGGTTAAATTCAAGCTCCTTCCTCTTCTCCTCCATATCGTCCTCTTTGCCTACATATATCGGCTCACCCCACATAAAAACGCCTCTGCTAAAAGGGTAAGGCAGATTAAAGGCGTCCCAGCTTGCAAAGACCTTTTTTTTTGAAGAACCGAATGTTAGAGGCAATATGGGTGCACCTGTAAGCCTTGCAAGGGCTATTACCCCCTCCTGAACCGCATACTTAGGCCCCCTTGGGCCGTCAGGTGTAATGCCTATATCATAATCCTTCGTCGCCTTTACCATCTCCCTCATGGCAGCAGCCCCGCCCCTTGTTGTAGAACCCCTTATTGAGTCATATCCAAACCTCTTCATCGCTCTTGCCAACAGATCCCCATCTTTATGCTGACTTATGAGTAATTTAATTCCCTTCCCATGATAACAGAAGGGCATCATCAAAAGCCTCCCGTGCCAGAAGGCAAGGATGAACCTCTCGTCTTTCTCCCAGAAAGGCCTTACCCGCTCTTCGTGGAGGAACTCCAGCTTCATGGCTGCTGCAAGCGCCCTTATTAGCAGACCGGCAATGGGAGGGGCTATGCTCAAAACGAGTCTGTCTTTTAATTTTAAGTTCTGAGACATAATGTATTTATATTGCAAATCTCAAAGTGCAAATTGCAAAACTATATTTTATAAACTTTTCATTTTGCAATTTTCATTTTGCAATGTTTTATAAACTACCTCAGCGGCCCTCTTAGATGCGCCTGGGCCTCCCAGGGTCTCCCTGACCTTCCGCAAATCTCTTTTCATCTCTTCACTGCGTTTCTTGTCCCCAAGGATACTTAAACACTCCTCAGCCATCCTCTCCCCTGTCGCATCTCCCTGGACAAGCTCAGGGATAATCCCCTTCCCTGCTATTATGTTTGGAAGGCTTCCAAACTCCAGATTCACAAGCCTCCTTCCGATAAGGTATGTAAGGGGCGCCATTCTGTAAGTCATAACCATTGGTGTTCCAACAATTGCCGCCTCCAGGGTAGCAGTGCCTGATGCTATCAATATCAGGTCAGCGCCTGCCATGACATCATAAGTATTCCCCTTAAAGACGCTCAGGTCGAGATCAACTCCGCCGGTAAAGCCTTTTATATACTCAACATCCAGTGTATTGGCTACAGGGATTGCAAACTTCGCCCCATCTATCTTTTTTGATATAATCCTGGCAGCCTCAAGCATCTCAGGGAGGAGGGATTCGACCTCCCTCTTTCTGCTCCCTGGAAGAAGGCCTATCACAATATCGGCCCTTCCGAAACCGAGGCTCCTCCTGATCTCATCCCTGTCAAACCCGGCAGGGACAGAATCCATAAGGGGATGCCCTACAAACTCCACATCAACCCCAACCTTCTCGTATATCGGAACCTCAAATGGGAAGACGACCATCATCTTGTCCACTACCCTGGCAATGGTCTTCACCCTGCTCTTATGCCAGGCCCAGACCTGGGGGGAGATGTAGTATACAACCATTATACCCCGCGCCTTTGCTTTTTTGGCAAGCCTAATGTTAAAACCAGGATAGTCTATGAGGACAACGACCACGGGCTTTATGATATCCATCAGGTTTTCCATGTCCTTCATTGCCTTCCTGATAAGCGGGAGCTTGTTTATAACCTCAAAGATCCCGACTATGGACATCTCTCTGACGTGATGGGATATATTGACTCCGGCATCTTTCATCATGTCCCCACCCATGCCAAAGAAGCTGATATTCGGGTCAAGCGCAAGGAGTTCACGGACAAGGTTCGCGCCGTGGAGGTCGCCGGAGGCCTCTCCGGCTACGATCAATAAGTTTTGAGTTTTGAGTTTTGAGTTTTGGGTTAAATCATTCATGCTTCATCCTTTTTCATTTTATCTGACACCCTCTTTTCCGCCCGGATGACGGCTGCGGCAATCAGCCCTCCCCAGACAAATCCACCCAGGACATCAAACGGAAAATGTACCCCCACGTAGACCCTTGAGTACCCAATAATTAAGGCAAGGATAAAGAGAGGCACGGCGGACTTTCGATAATAATAGCTTCCAGTAACTGCTACGGCAAAGATGTTCGCTGCATGAGATGAAGGGAATGAATATTTACCGCAATATGCAAGCAAGTTCACATTCTCAAGGTAGTTGCAGGGCTTTATGCGGCCTATCAGATGCTTTAGTATCTTGCCTGACGTATAATCGCTCAGGCCGGCGGCGGCGATAATTACGATAACTGCCACTCTTCCCTTCTTCCCTCCCCATATGAGCAGCCCAACTACAGTAGGGACGATCAGAGGCCACCAGTTGCTAAATTCCGTGAGCCAGGGCATAAGGATGTCAAAGAGCCGGTTCTGCATCCCGTTGTTAATTAGATAAAAGAGCTTAATATCAAGCCATTCGACGTCAATCATGGGAAAGGAGTATAGCAGAGGCAGGGTTTGATGTCACTCAATTTTACCTGTAAATATGGAATCCAGTTCAAAAATAGCTTGCAAAAAAAAGAACTCTGTGGTAGATATTATCGATTCAAATTCACACGCCTTACCATCTACTGCTGCCCCGGTGTCCGACGTTGGCGGATTTGGCAGTATAAAGGGTGGGCGGAGGATAAAAACCCAAAGGAGGAAGTATGTCAGTCATTACAATGAAGCAGTTGCTGGAAGCCGGTGTCCACTTCGGACATCAGACAAAGAGATGGGACCCAAAGATGAAGCCTTTTATCTTTGGGGCAAGAAACGGTATTCACATCATAGACCTGCAAAAGACAGTGCATCTGTTTAAAGAGGCCTGCAAGTTTGTGAAGGACAACACGACAAAGGGGAAGAGCATCCTGTTTGTCGGGACAAAGAAACAGGCCCAGGACGCCATTATCGAAGAGGCCAGGAGATGCGGAATGTTCTATATAAACCAGAGATGGCTTGGCGGGACGCTTACAAACTTCAAAACAGTCAAGCAGAGCATTGCAAGGCTCAAAAAGATAGAACAGATGAAGATTGATGGGACGTTCGATGCCCTGACCAAGAAGGAGGTCTCCCTGCTGGAAAAAGAAAGGGAGAAGCTTGAAAAGACGATAGGCGGGATAAAGGATATGGATAACCTTCCAGGCGCCATATTCATCATAGACTCAAAGAAGGAAGAGATCGCCATAACCGAGGCAAAAAAATTAGGGATTCCTATTGTAGCCGTAGTTGATACCAACTGCGACCCTACAGGCATGGACTATATAATACCTGGGAATGACGATGCGATCAGGGCAATAAGGCTTTTTGCACAGAAGATAGCAGACGCTGTTGTGGAAGGGAAACAGGGAGCAGAAGAGGCTGTGGCGGCCGAGGTCGCTCAAAATGTATCTCCGCCGGCGGTTACTGCCCCCGAGGCAGTACAGGCAGTTGCTCTTTAAAAATACAGTAGCCAGGGGTCAGCAAAAAAACCGACAACAGTCCAGCTAAAAGTAATAGTTCTAAGAAAAGATATTTTTATTTATGATGGAGGTTTTGTAATGGAGGTTTCAGCAGCAAGCGTTAAAGAGCTCAGGGAAAAGACCGGGGCTGGATTTGTTGACTGCAAGAAGGCGCTGGAAGAAACTAACGGAGATATCGAGAAGGCCGTTGATTTTCTGAGACAGAAGGGGTTGTCGGCAGCGGCAAAAAAGTCCGGGAGGATTGCATCTGAAGGTGTTGTTGGCTCATACATCCACGGAGGCGGGAAGATCGGGGTTTTGATAGAGGTCAACTGCGAAACCGACTTTGTGGCAAAAAATGAGGACTTCCTTAACTTCGTGAAGGATGTATGCATGCATATAGCAGCAGTGAACCCTGTCTGCGTTGAAAGAAGAGAACTCCCTCATGAGAGCATGGAAAGGGAAAGAGCGGTAGTCAAGGCCCAGGCGCTGGAATCAGGGAAGCCTGAAAAGGTCATAGAAAAGATAGTCGAAGGCAGGATGGAGAAGTTTTATGCCGAAAGCTGCCTTCTGGAGCAGCCCTTTGTAAAAAATCCGGACATCACTATCTCCGATTACCTCAACCAGACTGTAGCCAAGATCGGCGAGAAGATAAGCATAAGGCGGTTTACCAGATATCAAATGGGCGAAGGCCTGGAAAAGAAATCAGCCGATTTTGCGGCAGAGGTCGCTGCAGCAATAAAATAAATTTCCGTAAACTGTGAACCGTAAGTCGTAAGCTGTAAATCGATGTTTATTTCCAGATCACGGTTTACTGTTCACGGTTCACGAGGTTTTAACATGCCTCAGAAAAAACCAAGATACAAAAGGATACTCCTCAAACTTAGCGGCGAGGCATTGGCCGGAGAAAAGGAGTACGGCTTAGACCCGGCTGTCCTCTCCGAGATTGCCGTCGAGGTCAAAGAGCTTGTAGAGCTGGGTGTGGAGGTTGCCATAGTTGTCGGCGGAGGGAATATATTCCGCGGAGTTGCGGCCTCCGCCAGTGGCATGGACAGGGCATCCGCAGATTATATGGGGATGCTCGCAACAGTGATTAATGCGCTTGCCCTTCAGGATGCCCTCGAAAAGAAAGGTGTCTTTACGAGGGTTCAGTCCGCAATAGGGATGCAGCAGGTGGCAGAGCCCTTTATCAGGAGAAGGGCCAACAGGCACCTTGAGAAGAAGAGGGTTGTGATATTTGCCGCAGGGACAGGAAATCCTTACTTTACAACAGACACAGCGGCATCGCTCAGGGCTATAGAGATCCATGCAGAGGTCATTCTCAAGGCAACCAAGGTAGATGGAATTTACGACGCAGACCCGAATAAAATAAAGGGAGCCAAGAAGTTTCTGGAGCTCACATATATGGATGTCCTGAGAAACGACCTCAAGGTTATGGACTCCACCGCCATATCACTCTGCATGGACAACAACCTTCCAATAATCGTATTCAATCTGAATAAGAAGGGTAATATAGAGAAGGTCGTGTTTGGCGAAAAGATAGGGACAATAGTTCGGAGAGCAAAGAAAAATGCTTAATGACACTTATAAAGATGTAAAAGGCAAGATGGACGGCGCCATAACTGCCCTGAAAAGAGAATTCGGCACATTAAGGGCAGGAAGGGCCTCCCTTTCCGTACTCGACACAATCACAGTAGACTATTATGGAGTCCCTACACCTTTGAACCAGGTTGCATCGCTCGCTGTCCCGGAAAGCAGGCTTATAGTGATACAGCCCTGGGAGTCAAAGATACTCCCTGATATAGAAAAGGCGATCATGAAGTCCGACCTTGGGCTCATGCCGACTAATGATGGGAAGCTGATCCGCCTGGCGTTTCCGCCTCTCACAGAGGAGAGAAGGAAAGAGCTCGTGAAAGTAGCCAGGAGGGTAGCCGAGGAGGCTAAGGTGGCTATAAGGAACATAAGAAGGGACGGAAACGATTTTATTAAAGAACTGGAGAAGGAAAAAGAGATATCCGAGGATGACTTCAAAAAGGGACAGGAAGAGGTCCAAAAAATCACTGATTCTTATATAGCCAAGGTTGATGAGATACTTACACATAAAGAAAAGGAGATAATGGAGGTTTGACCTGCTGCGTCCCCTCTCTTATCCACACCACACTTGTAAACCCCCCCTCTTTGTGTTAACTTTACCCGGCATGGAAAGTCTCAATAAAGACAAACTCCCAACACACATCGCAATCATCATGGACGGCAACGGCAGATGGGCCCAAAAGCGGCTTCTGAACCGGGTCGTAGGGCATGAAAAAGGCATAGATGCCGTAAGGCGTGTAGTTCGGCTTTCCAGGGAGTTGGGGATTAAATATCTCACTCTTTATGCCTTTTCCAATGAAAACTGGAACAGGCCGTCCATAGAGGTTTCCGCCCTAATGAAGATCCTCAACAAGTACCTGCTTAAGGAACTTCCTGAGATGATGAAAAACTCGATAAGGCTCAGCGCCATAGGGAGGCTTGACCTGCTCCCTGCGGCTGCACAGAAGACCCTGCAACACTGCATTAAGGAGACGGAGAACAATAAAGGGATGGTGTTGAACCTTGCCCTGAGTTACGGTGGAAGGACTGAGATAATAGACGCCGTTCGCAGGATCACGAGCGACCTTGATAAAGGTACGGTTAGAACAGAAGATATAACAGAGGAGATCTTCTCCAGTTATCTGTATACAGCAGGGATGCCGGACCCTGACTTCCTTATCAGGACCAGCGGAGAGATGAGGGTAAGTAATTTCCTTCTGTGGCAGATCGCCTATGCCGAGATATACGTCACAGATACGTTATGGCCTGATTTCAGTAACGAGGACCTCATAACTGCCCTCCTTGACTTCCAGAAGAGGGAGAGGAGATTCGGGCTGACAGGCACTCAGATTGCTAAAAGGAGATAGGTTTGCATCTAAAAAGGATCATTGCCGCGCTTATCTTAACACCTCTATTTCTCCTTTTGATCATTAGGGGGTCCTACGTTCACTACTCCATGTTAGTCGTTGTCCTTGCGTCCCTGGGGCTATGGGAATACTTCAATCTGATCGGGGATCGCGTTGACAGGAGGCTGAGGAATATAGGGATACTCTGGGGCATCCTGTTGGCTGGCGGCTTCCATGTTGGAAGCAGCGAGGTAATAATAGCCATGCTGACCTTAGGTTTTATCTCCGTCTGCCTTATCAGGCTTTCAAAGGTTGGCGATCTAGGCACAGTATTCCAGGAGATAGGATACACATTCCTGGGTCCGCTCTATGTTGGCCTTCTATTAGGACACCTCTCGCTCATACGTTCAACTCTGGAAGGGAGAGAGTGGACCCTCCTTCTTTTCTTCACGATATGGATGGGAGATATAGCCGCCTTCTATACCGGGCTTTCAATAGGCAAACACAAACTCTATCCGGAGATAAGCCCGAACAAGACCATCGAAGGCGCAATCGGGGGAACACTCGGATGCTTTATAGTTGTAACGGCAGCCAAGGTCTTTTATATGGACCAACTGAGCGTGATGGATGTGCTGATAATATCTGTCGGTATTTCAGTGATGGGACAGTTGGGAGACCTCTGCGAGTCCATGTTCAAAAGGGCTGCTGGAGTGAAAGATTCCGGGAACCTGATCCCCGGTCACGGCGGGATACTCGACAGGTTCGACAGCGTCCTCTTTGCAGCCCCCTTCCTCTATTATTATCTGGTCTTCATCAGGGGTATTAATTGACAATTGAGTTTAACCTATTGGGTTTTTCCTCCGGCATCTTTACCTTGACAACCCTTTACAAAATCACTAATCTAAATCCTCAGAGGTCATGGATCAACAGTGGCTTGAAGGTTATTGACCTGAAAATCTTATAACAAGGAGGTCTCCAAAATGCCGGAATCATCATATTTTAAAATCTTGTCTGTCTTAATACTTATTACTCTTCCCCTTTTCGGATGCAAGAAAGGTGAGGAGCCTGTTGCAAATGTTATAAAGATAGGGACTGCCGGGCCGATGACGGGTGATCAAAGCGCATTCGGTCAGGACCAGCAGAATGGTGTAAAGCTGGCAGTTGAAGAGTGGAACCTGAAGGGAGGTGTTCTGGGAAAGAAGATAGAACTTGTTGTCGGAGACGACCAGCATGATCCTAAACAGGCAGTTTCTGTTGCCAACAAGATGGTGAATGACGGTGTAGCAGGCATGGTAGGTCATTTTAACTCTTCATGCTCTATCCCAGCCTCGAAGATATATAACGAGCAGAAAATCCCTATGATCACCCACGGCTCAACCAACCCACAGTTAACAGAACAGAACTTCAAAGGGATATTCAGGGTTTGCGGGAGGGATGACCAGCAGGGGAAGAAGGCGGCGGAGTTAGTCATAAATGAACTGAAGGCGAAAAGTGTGGCCATACTCCATGATAAGACCACCTACGGCCAGGGGTTGGCCGACGAGTTCAGGAAGGGCGTTGAGGGACAGGTAAAGGTCACATATCATGGCGGGTTGACCCAGGGGGACAAGGATTTTTCGGCAGCGCTGACTAATGTGAAGACTGGGAACCCTGATCTGATATATTTTGGAGGGATATATCCGGAAGGAGGCCTTCTTGTAAAGCAGTCCAGGGCATTAGGTATAAAAGCCCCGCTTATGAGCGGTGACGGGGTGATTGGAGAAGAGTTCCTGAATATTGCAGGCGCTGATGCAGAGGGGACATATGCGACCTTTGCCCCTGACGTCAATAAAATACCTTCCGCAGCAGGTTTTGTGCGGACATACACCAAAAAACATGGCAAGCCCGGCCCCTACTCCGTTTATGCCTATGTGGCGGCAAATATCCTCCTGCATGGGATAAAGGATGCCAATAGCGCTGACGGCGAAAAGATATCCGAGGCCATCCATAAGATTAAGTATGACGGCGCCTTGGGAAGCATAGAATTCGATGAAAAAGGTGATGTGAAGATGTCCCCCTATGTTATCTGGCAGGTAAAGGGCGGGAAGTGGGAGCAGATAAGCAAGTAGATGTTTTTACAGCAACTAATAAACGGCCTTACAGTCGGCAGCGTATATGCCCTGATAGCCCTCGGATATACCATGGTTTACGGCATCCTGGGGCTCATCAATTTCGCCCACGGCGAGATATATATGACAGGGGCATATCTGGGGGTGATATTCTTCGGGATATTTACCGTAATGGGACTGACTGCAAAGAGCCTTACCCTTTCGATTATACTTACCTTTATCCTGTCAATCGTCTATTCGTCGGCATACGGTTATACCATTGAGAAGATCGCTTACAGACCTCTACGCCATGCGCCGAGGTTGTCTCCGCTGATTACAGCTCTCGGTGTCTCCATATTCCTTCAGAACTATGTCATGCTTTCTCAGGGGGCTAAGGACAAGGTCTTCCCGACTATCTTGTCAGGAGGCTTTACCATTGGTAACGCCACCGTCAGCAATCTGCAGATATTCATAATGGTTACATCTGTTGTCCTGATGGTACTCCTCCATCTCTTCATCACAAAGACGAGGATTGGGACTGCCATGCGGGCCACTGCCCAGGACAAGAAGATGGCGTCCCTCTTAGGGATCAATGTGGACAATGTTATTTCAGCGACCTTCATAATAGGCTCCGGCCTTGCCGCAGCCGGAGGAATGATGATAGCCATGCATTACGGTCTTATCAATTTTTACATGGGTTATGTGGCGGGACTTAAGGCATTTACCGCAGCCGTCCTCGGCGGGATCGGAAATATCCCGGGCGCCATGCTCGGAGGGATCGTCCTTGGCCTTGTAGAAGCGTTGGGGGCCGGATACATATCCTCGGAATATAAAGATGTATTTGCGTTCGGCATACTTATACTCGTCCTGCTTTTCAAGCCGTCAGGGCTATTAGGAGAAAATCTTCAAGAAAAAGTCTAAAGGCTAAAAGCTACCGCAGAGACGCGGAGACGCAGAGAAATCTAACGCCCCCTCGCTCCCCCTCTTTAATAAAGAGGGGGATGGGGGGAGTTTTCGGCGGTGAAAAGGGTTTTATTTGATATGCTGACTTATTTACTAATCCCATTATGGTTCGTCCTCCTCACCCTGCCTTTCCTCGGTATCTCAGGGTCTATCAAACTCGGAGCAGTTCTCCTTGTTTGCAGCGCATTTATAAAAATCGTAGAGACGCAATATATTGCGTCTCTACCGAATATCTTGGAAAATAGGGTTGAAAGGATTAAGAACAGGGCCAAAAAAATTGACGGCAGGCTGAACATGGGAGTCATGCTGCTTATTCTGGTACTGCTCCCCTTCACCCTTAACCGCTATTCCATAGACATCGCTATTATTGCCGGGATTTACATAGTCCTTGCGTTGGGGTTAAACATAGTAGTGGGTCTTGCGGGGCTTCTTGCCCTTGGTTATATCGCTTTTTATGCAGTTGGCGCATATACCTTTGCATTGCTCTCTACCCAGTATCATGTTTCGTTCTGGACGGCATTGCCGATTGGCGGTTTACTTGCGGCTGTCTTCGGCCTCCTCCTTGGAGCGCCCACGCTCCGGCTCCGTGGCGACTATCTTGCCATTGTCACTCTGGGCTTTGGTGAAATAACAAGGATAATCCTGAACAACTGGGATGCGTTAACCGGCGGTCCAAACGGGGTAATGGACATAGGAAGGCCGGAGATATTTGGTTACAGGTTCAACACCCCTGCTGCCTTTTACTATCTGATCCTGATAATGGCTATAATTACGGCTACAGTGGTTAAGAGACTGAATGAATCCAGGATTGGAAGGGCCTGGGTTGCAATCAGGGAAGATGAGGTCGCTGCAGAGGCCATGGGGATAGACACAACAAAGATGAAGCTTCTGGCCTTCTCTCTCGGGGCTGCCATAGCAGGTATTGCAGGCGTATTTTATGCGGCAAAGATGAGTTTCGTCTCTCCTGAGAGCTTCACATTCCTTGAATCCATAATCATCCTCTGTATGGTGGTTATTGGCGGGATAGGGAGCATCCCGGGCGTTATCCTCGGCGCAGTTGTATTAATTGTCCTCCCTGAGACCCTGCGGGAGTTTCAGGACTACAGGATGCTTGTCTTTGGCGCATCAATGGTCATTATGATGATATTCAGACCTCAGGGCCTTCTGGGCAGCTCGGCGAGGCGTATGGAGCTTGAGCCTGTGGATGAAAGGGCGCTGGGGCATGAAGATGAGTCGCTGTATGATATTAAGAAGGGTGAGAGGTTGGAATAATAAAGATGAAGGACGATAAAAAGACAAAGGAACAACTGCAACATGAACTGAAGGCGTTGCGGTTAAAGGTTGCCGAACTGGAGGCAACGGAGGCTGTGCGCAAACTTACGGAAGAAAAACTTCGTAAGAGCGAGGCCAGCCTTGCAAATGCCCAGAGGATCGCCCGTCTCGGCAACTGGGACTGGGATATAGTAAATAACGAGCTGGCCTGGTCTGACGAGATATATCGCATCTTCGGCGTGGAACCTCGTGAGTTCGCGGCCACTTATAAGGCATTTCTTGAATATGTCCACCCTGACGACAGGGAGCTTGTCAAGAAAGCGGTTGACGTGGCATTATCCGGCGGGGAAGATTATAGCATTGACCATCGCATAGTTTTGCCGGACGGGGCTATCCGCATTGTCCATGAACGCGCAGAGGTTGTATTTGATGCTTCATGCGAGCCTGTCAGAATGATCGGGACTGCGCAGGATGTGACCGAGCACAAGAAGATTGAGGAAGAGCTTCGTAAGCTCTCAATGGCGATTGAGCACAGCGTCAATATCGTATTTATTACGGACAAGGAAGGGAATATCGAGTATGTAAACCCGATGTTTGAGAAGGTCACCGGATGGGACAGGGTGGATGTTATCGGCAAGACACCGAGGATACTTGGCTCCGGCGAGACGACAGGGGCGGAATACGAAGAGTTGTGGAAGACTATTGATGCAGGGAAAACATGGCGGGGGTCATTTAAAAACAAGAGGAAGGACGGACGGCCTTATTGGGGTAATGGCGTAATCACGCCTATTAATAACGAGAAAGGGGAGATAACCCATTTCCTTGCCGTTCAGGAGGATATAACCGAGAGGAGAATCAGTGAAGAAAGGGCCAGCTACCTTGCAAGCCACGATGAGTTGACCGGCCTTGTTAACCGGATAAGGTTCATAGAGCTTCTTAACGGATGGATATATGTCAGGACGCATAGTCCCGGAGTCCTGCTGTTGCTGAATATTGACGATTTCAAGCTGATCAATGATGTATACGGCCACGGCCTGGGAGATGAACTCCTGCGGTCTATGGCCGGTTTCCTTCAGAGCCTCCTTAAAGAATCAGAGGCGCAATACATAAAAACCTCCGGAGAAATTATTGCAGGCCGCATGGGAGGGGATGAGTTTGCAGTCTTTTTGCCATACTTCGGTGAGAGGGAGGGGACGGATTTAGCCGAACGCATCCGGGGGATGGTAGAAGCTTCCCGCCCGGTGGATGGAGATATCCATATAACGGTAAGTGCCGGTGTAGCGCTTTATCCGGGACATTCGGCAACTGCCAGCGGTTTGCTTGCAAAGGCCGGTGCGGCGGTGTCCCGCGCCAAGGAAAATGGCCGCAACAGATGCCATCTATACTGTCCAGGGGATATGTATCTGGAGAATATCTATTCAAGGCTTGCAGAAAAGGCCGCTATCCAGAAGGCGCTGTCAGACGACCGTTTTGTTCCATGGTTCCAGCCGATACTCTGCCTCAAAGACAATAAGGCGCACCATTATGAGGCCCTCGCCCGCATGAGGGACGAAAAGGGGAGCATCCTTTTACCAGAGGTATTTATAGACACTGCGGAGAGGTTTGGCCTGATCGGGGCCATTGACAGGGTCATTACAGAGAAGACCATGATCTGTCAGGCAGAGATGGGGAGGCAGAAGAAGCACGTATCTTTTGGAATGAACCTTTCCGGGAAGGACCTGGGTGATGAGGATATCCTGCTTTTCCTGCAATCCAGGATCAAGTTTATCTCTGAATTAAAGGCGATGGGGTGCCGGTTTTCGCTTGATGATTTTGGCGTCGGGTTCACATCCTTTGTGTACCTGAAAAAGATGCAGGTTGATTATATCAAGATAGACGGTTTTTTTGTCAGGCGGCTGCACGAAAATAAGGATGACCAGCACATCGTAAAGGCAATAACGGATGTCGCAAAGAGCATGGGGATCAAGACCGTTGCGGAATTTGTTGAGAATGAGGAAACCCTCCGGCTTCTCAGGGAGTATGGCGTTGATTATGCCCAGGGGTATCTTATAGGAAAACCAGGGCCGGAGCTCCTTTAAAGTGGCCACTGACACCTGACCACTGGTTTTGATGTTTACCCTTCCCCCTTTTTCTGCTATCATCTCATTCCATGGAAAAATCCAGGTATATCGTCATAGAGGGCCCCATAGGTGTTGGCAAGACCAGTCTTGTAAACCTCCTGATCGAGGAATTTGGCGGGAGGACAATTCTGGAGGATGTAGAAGGGAATCCATTCCTTTCCGGCTTCTACAGGGACAGGGATAGATACGCCTTTCAGACCCAGCTTTTCTTTCTACTTTCCAGATACAGACAGCAGTCGGAGATAAACCAGCAGGAGCTGTTCAGCCAGACCACTATTTCCGATTATCTGTTTGCAAAGGACAGGATATTTGCGGGCATTACCCTTGAAGAAAACGAACTCATCCTTTATGACCAGGTCTATCAGCTCCTTGATGCGAGGGTGCCCGAGCCAGACCTTGTCATCTATCTGCAGGCCGAGCCTGAAGTGCTTATGGAGAGGATCAGGAGACGGGGAAAGGGTTATGAAAAATCTATTTCACAGGCGTATCTCACAGACATTATACATGCCTATAATGACTTTTTCTTCCATTTCAGCGAGACGCCTCTGCTTGTCATAAATACATCCCAGATAGACTTTGTCAAGAGGGGTGGGGATTTCAGCGACCTTGTAAAGGCAATAAAAAGAATGAAAAAGGGAACTCAGTATTTCTCCCCAATGGGGACGGGAGAATAGTTTAGAGTTGGGAGTTGGGAGTAGGGGCGATCCGGCGGGTCGCCCAGTTCGCGTAGAATAGGGACTGTCCCCGGATTAAAGGGAAACTGAGGAAAACTATGGAAAAGAAAGTAACAGTCCTTGACATCCAGAAGATAAAGGATGATGGGCGTAAGATAACCATGCTGACCGCTTATGACTATCCCTTCGCAAGGATACTGGATTCAGCCGGGGTAGATATCCTCCTTGTCGGAGATTCGTCAGGTTCCGTGGTCGCCGGGTACGAAAATACCCTCCCTGTTACAATGGATGAGGTTATATACCATACAAGGGCAGTTGCCAGAGGCAGGAAAAAGGCCCTCATGGTGTCTGACATGCCATTTATGTCTTATCAGTTGAGCATCCCTGACGCAAGGTTTAACGCAGGTCGGTTTTTAAAGGAAGGCGGGGCCGAGGCGGTCAAGATCGAGGGAGGAGTCCAGATTAAGGATACCATAAAGGCCATAGTAGAGATAGATATACCGGTGATGGGGCATATAGGTCTTACCCCGCAATCGATCCACAGGATGGGTGGATATAAGATACAGGGGAGAAAAGAGGGGCAGGCCGAGGCGTTACTTGCAGATGCCCTGGCCGTTGAAGAAGCCGGAGCTTTTGCCGTGGTATTGGAAGGCGTTACGGCAGCGCTCGCAGAAAAGATAACAAGAGAGCTTAGAATCCCGACGATAGGAATCGGGGCCGGGCCTCATTGCTCCGGGCAGGTGCTCGTTATCCATGACCTTCTCGGCCTTTCAGGAAGGAAGCTGAAGTTTGCAAGACAGTATGCCGACATGGAAAAGGTGATGTCTGAGGCCGTCAAAAAATATCTTGATGACGTAAAAAGCGGGAGCTTCCCTTCTGAAGAGGAGAGTTTTTAAAGGTGAGGTATGTTTCAACGACCAGGCTCAGTGGCGCGTTTTTATGTTTTTAGAGTTTTGCAAGACCCTCTTATTTCCTTTTCCGGGGAAGGGAATTAATCCTCATGAATCTCTGCTGCTATCCTGTCGCTGTAAAACTCCTTATAAAACCTCTCGAACCGCTCTTCTTCCAGGGCGGCTCGGACGCCTTTCATCAGGTTCAGATAGTAATATAGGTTGTGAATGGTGTTCAGCCTTGACGATAGAATCTCCTTGGCCATATAAAGGTGCCTCAGATATGCCCTGCTGAAATTCCTGCATGTATAACAGCCGCATTCAGGGTCTATAGGGGATGGATCACTTATATATCTTGAATGTTTAATCTGAATAGCGCCGGAGGATGTAAACAGCATCCCGTTCCTGGCGTTTCTCGTAGGGATGACGCAGTCGAACATGTCTATCCCGCGCCGAACACCTTCTATCAGGTCTTCCGGGAGTCCCACGCCCATAAGATATCTGGGCCTCTCCTCCGGGAGATGCGGCGCTGAGACCTCTATCATCTCGTGCATCTCCTCCTTGCTCTCCCCGACAGATAGTCCTCCAAGGGCATAACCATCAAACCCTATATTTACAGTCTCCCTCGCAGAAACCTCCCTTAGCTCCTTAAACATGCTCCCCTGGACTATGCCGAAAAGGGCCTGCCCACCTTCACTACCGGGGACAGTCCCGAATCTGCGGCCTTCGGCCCGTAATTCTGAGACAGTCCCCTCCTGGCGCAGTTGATGCTCCCTGCACCTCTTCCCCCACCTCAGAGTCCTCTCCATAGAAGACTTTGCATAGTCAAAGGTTGCGGGATAAGGGGTGCATTCGTCCAGTATCATCATGATGTCGGAACCGAGCGCCTCCTGTATCTCTATGGCGCTTTCCGGAGTCAGGGTATGCTTTGCGCCGTCTATGTGGGACTGGAAATAGACTCCATCCTCCGTTATCTTTCTCAGGTCTCCAAGGCTGAATACCTGGAATCCACCGCTGTCGGTAAGGATAGAGCCGCCCCAGGCCATAAACTTGTGAAGACCGCCAAGCTCGCGAATGATCTTATGTCCCGGCCTGAGCATGAGGTGGTATGTGTTCCCAAGGATTATTTCAGCCCCAAGGTCCTTAACCTCGTGTGGCGTCATGGCCTTGACTGTCGCAACGGTACCTACCGGCATGAATACAGGGGTATTTACCACACCGTGCCTTGTATAAAACCGCCCAAGCCTGGCATTGGAAGATCTGTCTTTCTTTAGAAGTTCAAATTTAAAATCCAATTCACACCCTTTTTGACACTGATCAACACAGATTTTTTATGATTTTCACAGAGGTATAAATTAGTAACTCAGTGTAGATCATATTTTTTCTGTGTCTTTCTGTGTCTAATCCTAAAAAAACATTTAGCCAGAGACTTTCACGGACAAAACACAGATATATTAAATACTTATCAAAAACAATAGAATCACCTTTTGGGTGAAACAGTTTTTCTTTTGAGATGCTTGCTTATCAGGGTTTGTCCGTGTTCGTCAGTGGCCAATTGCCGTTTTTAGGCTAATGAATTTATATGATTATCATCGCATCGCCGTAGCTGTAAAACCTGTATTTTTTTTCAATTGCCTCTCTATATGCCTTAGATATCAGCTCCTTGCCGGCAAATGCAGAGACCAGCATGAGGAGAGTAGATTTGGGAAGGTGAAAGTTGGTTATCAGGGCGTCTACAACCTTGAAGGTATAACCTGGATATATAAAAATAGACGTTTTGCCCTTTCCATCCTTGACCCCCCAAACCCCACCCTTGCCCTCTCCCTGAAGGAGTGGGGATAAGGAGGTGGCTGTTGCCTCCAGGGTACGCAGGGAAGTGGAGCCTACAGCAATCACCCTGCGGCCTTCAGCCTTTGCCCTGTTTATCTTTTCCGCAGAAGCGGAAGGGATCTCATACCTTTCCGGGAGCATCCTGTGTTCCTTAATATTCTCAACCCTGACAGGAAGAAAGGTCCCGGGTCCGACATGAAGGGTTACAGGGGCAGTATCGATCCCCTTCTCTTTTATCTTTTTTAAAAGGGCGTCAGTGAAGTGAAGGCCGGCGGTAGGCGCCGCCACTGCCCCATTCTTCTCGGCGAATACAGTCTGGTATCTTTCTTTATCCTGAATTACGGGGACAGTCCCGATTCTACGACTACGCTGCGCTTCGTCCGTAAATCTGGGACAGTCCCCTCCCCTTCTTATGTACGGCGGCAGAGGAACCTGCCCGACCTCTTCCAACACCTCTTCAAAAGGCCTGTCGGTATGAAATCTTATCTTAAACCTGCCATCCCCAACCTCTTCCAATACCTCGCCCTTCAGATTATCACTGAACTGGATAAACACTCCCGGCCTTATCCTCTTCCCACCGACAAGGCACTCCCAGACATCTTCTCCACCACTATCCCTTTCTAACAGGAATATCTCGGCCTTTCCTCCGGCGCCCTTTTTCCCGACAAGCCTTGCAGGGATTACTCTGGTGTCATTGATAACAAGAAGGTCTCCGGGCTTAAGGTAATCTATTATTTCAAAGAAGAGGCGCTGTTCAATCATCCCGCCATCTCTGTTAACAACCATCAGCCTTGAATGGTCCCGCTCCTCACAAGGTTCCTGGGCTATCAGTTCTTCGGGAAGGGTAAAGCCAAAATCATTAATATTCATTTATGAGCCATTCATCCTCTTGATTGTGACGCCGGGGTAATACCACTTAAGGATATCTTTGTAGCTCTTGCCTTCCTCTGCCATCCCCTTTGCCCCCCACTGACACATCCCAACCCCGTGCCCGCCTCCGCTTCCGGCAAAGTAGACAAAATCCTCCTTAATCTTTAAAGTAAAATCAGTGCTCCTGATGTTTTCAAATCCTAGGGCCTCCCTGAAATCCTTGCCCTCTAACACAAAAGAGCCTTTGCTGTGCCTGATTGATATTCTGGTAACCCTTCCAGAACTGGACCTCTTAAGGATTGAAACCGACTCAATATTGCCTATCCCGCTATTGAAGCGCCTGAGCCTGTCTCTCAAACCGTTCATATCTATCTTATGCTGCCAGAAGTAGTTGGGGGCCTCGGTACAGTGAGGGTCTTTTATACTCTTTAGATATGGTATCTCCTTTCCCCACACCTCCAGTGCGGCCTCAGTCTTTCCCCCGCAGGAAGAATGATAAAGGGCCTGGATCATCTCGCCATTATAATAGGCTGCCTCTCCCTCAGTCTCTTTCACTGCCTGGCGCGCAAGTTCATCCTCGCTGTCAATCCCGCTGTAAACCTGACTTGTAACCGTTGATTCCAGATCATACATTGGATACTTCCTGCTCTTTTTCTGATAAAGGGCATAAGTCCTGGCAACCACGGCCTGGGCCTTTACTGCCTCCATGGGCCACTTTGATGATATTTCCTGGTTTATGAGGCCAACCAGATAGTCCTCCAGTTTAAGCTCATTTATCAGGAGCAGACTTGAATTGTCTTTTACTATCTCTATCTTCCCGCGGTAACTCTTCCCATTTACCTTAATACCGGGTTCTTTCGATTCTATCTTTAGCGATGAATACAATGTCCCGTTAACAACTATTCCACCTCTGCCGGCCTTTGCCTCAATGTCTGCATTGCTCAGGATAGATACCTTATCATTGCCGATCACCCCTGTTATCGCGGCCCCGTCTCCCCCAACGCTTGCCACAGTCCCTTTGTATATGGCAACCCTAACGGTCTCCCGGGATTCCCAGGCAAACGAAGGATCGTAAAAAAACAGGCAAAAGGTAAAAGATAAAAGGTAAAAGATAAAATACAAACGGTTAGAGGTCTCCTTTTGACCTTTAACCTTTAGCCTTTCGCCCTTTTCCATCCGATTCAAACTATTCTCCGCTTACTGTCAGTTCCGATATAAGGAGAGATGGTGCGCCTATCTTACCGAAGAACCTGAGGTCATCGCCAAGCGCAGTCACGCTCTTAAGTATATCTATGATATTTCCGGCTATGGCGACCCCTTTTACAGGGTAGGCCTTTTTACCGTTTTCTATCCATATCCCGGAAGCGCCTACGGAGAAGTCCCCGGATACAGGATTTGCAGTGTGCATCCCCATTGCCTCTGTCACAAAAAGCCCAGTTCCAGCCTTATTCAAAAGGAAATCCAAACTAAGGCTTCCCTTTTCTATATAAAGGTTAGTGAGGCCGCAAGACGGCGGGGCCTTGATCCCAGGCCTTACAGCATTGCCTGTTGACTTGACCCTGTCCTTTTTTGCCGTGTAGACGTCATAGAGGTAACCTTTAAGCACACCGGCCTGAATCAGTGGCGTTCTCTGCCTCGGCACACCTTCCCCATCCACGGGAGCTGTCCCAATTCCTCCGGGATACAGGCCGTCGTCAAGGATAGTTAAAATTTCTGAGCCAACGGATGCGCCGATCTTGCCTGCAAAAAGCGACTTGCCCTTCTGGACGGAATCGGCAATGAATGATGAGGCGATAACGCCTAAAAAATCGGCAGCAACACTATTTTCAAGGATGACAGGACAGCGTACAGTTTTTATCCGCCTTCCGCCGAGGAGTTGAACGGCATTCTCCGCAGCCCTCTTCCCTATAACTTTCACATCAAGACCGTCATAGAATCTAACTGACTCAAAATCCGAGCCCATCTCAGACTCCTCGCCCTCCTCAGCGAGTGCAGATACGCTTGCGGAGCAGTACGTCCCTTTGTGATCAATATCTACCCCTCTGGAACTAAGTATCGCTACACTGTATTCGGACTCCGAATATGCAGCCTTCCTTACCCTTTTAATCCTGCGGTCAAAAGAAAGGGCCGCATTTTCGAGGGCCTTTGCCCTTTCGATCTTTTCCTCCTCAGGGACATCCTTCATCCTTGCATCGTAAACTGATACAGAAGGGATTGAACCTCGGCACAGTAAGAAAAACCCTGCCTGCCGTCGCTGAAGACCCTTAGAGACGCCCCTGTAGTCTCTGAGGCCTCAAAGGAATCAATCTTCCCATCCTTGGATTCGATGGATAGAGAACGGCTGGAGTTTACATATATCTCGAACTCCTTTATTCCCTTGCTTTTAACCTCAGCATGGACAAGTTTCCTGATCTCGTTTATTTCCATAATTACCTCATTCCTGCTTATTTACTAAGGAGAACATAAGTATGACGACATTGTATTTGTCATCTCAAAATCCCCCTCTATCCCCCTTTTCCAAAGGGGGACTTGCTTTCCCCCCTCTTTGGCAAAGAGGGGTTAGGTGAGATTTTGAAAATTTATGTCTTCTTACCAATGAACTCCTTAGTATATACCCAAAGATAGATTTTACCGCAGAGTCGCAGAGGCACAGAGAAATCAGCAAAGGTTTTTGTCGCCGTCTCCGTGCCTCTGCGGTAGAGCAGATTCTCTGTTTTTTTGATTTTACAGCTCCATCACCATCGCAATCTCGTCACAATCCGGGAACTTGGAACATTTGATGCAGTCTCCCCATATCTTGTGCGGGAGCTGCATCTTGTCTATCTCATGGAAACCAAGCTTCTCAAAAAATACCCTCTGGTATGTCAGGGCAAATACCCTCTTTATCCCGAACTCCCTTGCCTCATCAACGCAGGCCGTTACAAGTTGCTTCCCTATCCCTTTCCTTATATGGCGTTCGGCCACAACGAGGGACCTTACCTCGGCCAGGTCGTCCCAGCTTATATGCAGTGCGCAAACGCCGGCTACCTCACCCATTTCTTCATACACATAAAAGTCCCTGAGGTTGTCGTAAAGCTCACTCAGAGAGCGCGGAAGCATCTCACCCTTCTGGGCGTATACCTCCACCATCTTCTGGATATCCTTTACATCGCTTATTTTGGCCTTGCGTATCAAATTCGCTCCTTGTCGGGGACAGCCCCTATTCTACGGCTCAGCTTCGCTTCGCCCGTAAATAGGGACAGTCCCCTCGTCTTACGTCTTACGTTTTACGTCTCACGTCTCACTGTCTTCAACATCTCCTCCGCATGCTTCTTAGTGGCCTCAGTAATGGTCATCCCCCCAAGCATCCTGGCCACTTCATCAACTCTTTCATCCCCGCTAAGCCGACTCGCCGTTGTTGTTGTCCTTCCCTTATTCTCTCCCTTTGAAACGGCATAATGGAGGTCTGCCAAGGCTGCGATCTGCGCAAGGTGGGTGATGCACAGGACCTGCCTTCCTTCAGCCACCTCCCTGAGCTTCCTTCCCACAATCTCGGCAACCCCTCCGCCAATACCTGAATCCACCTCGTCGAACACCATGGTAGGAACCCCGGTCGGGTTCGCAAGCACCTTTTTCAGCGCCAGCATGATCCGCGAAAGCTCCCCGCCTGAGGCTATTTTGGAAAGCGGCTTTGGCGCTTCACCAGGATTTGAAGAGAGCAGGAACTCAACCTTGTCAAATCCCTTTGCAGAGATATCGTTCAACCTCTCCATTTTGACCTCAAATATCGCCTTTTTCATCCCCAGGTCCGAAAGCTCCATTACCACCTTCTTTGTCAGCTCATCTGAACCCTTTTTTCTCTTCTCAGAAAGCGTTTCAGCTTTCTCCCGACCTTTAGCCTTTAACCTTTCACCTTCTCCTTCCAGCTCCCCTATCCTCTCTTCTGCCCTCTCAATGCCGTCGAGCTCCCTGTCCACCTCTTCCCTGTATTTCAGTATTTCAGAAACAGAACTCCCGTATTTTCTCTTCAGCCTGCCTATCAGGTCCAGCCTCTCTTCTATCTCATTAAGCCTTTCAGGATCAAAACTGATCCTGCCTGCATAGTCTCTAAGGGTCAAGGCCGCGTCCTCAATGGATGCGGAGGCAGAGTTTATGGCGTCCAGGGTCACCCTCATGGACTCATCAATAATCGAGATATCCGTTACATTTGAACCTGCCTTTTTGATAAGCTCAAGGGCTGAACCGGACTGTGAATAAAGAATCTCCAGGGCCGTATTGGCAGATTCGTAAAGCCTTTCGGCATTAGAGAGAAGCTTCTTCTCCTCAAGCAGTTCCTCATCTTCATCTACTTTCAGGGCGGCCTTTTCAATCTCATCGGACTGGAACCTCAGGAGGTCAACCCTTTTCTCCTTGTCTGCCTCTGACGACTTCAACAACACCAGTTCATCCTTGACCCTGTTCCACTCAGAATAGATCCCTGACATCTCCTGACGTAAAGTCCCCAGGACGGCATACTCGTCAAGGACATCAATATGCCTATCTACCTTCATCAAGGTCTGGTGCTCATGCTGACCGTGGATATCTACAAGGAACTCTCCTACATCGGAGAGCATGGCAATAGTTGCCATAGAGCCATTTATAAAGACCTTGTTCTTGCCGGAAGCAGAAATAGTCCTCTTGATAACAAGATTATCGTCCTTCTCAATCCCTATCTCACCAAGTTTTTCACTCACTCCCTTGACATCCGAGATGTCAAAGGCCGCCTCCACCACCGCTTCTTCGCACCCGGAGCGTATCATCTCTGAAGATGCCCGGCCCCCAAGGACCAGGTCCACTGCGTCAACGATAATAGATTTCCCAGCCCCCGTCTCACCGGTAAGGACGTTAAAACCCTTCTCGAAGGCTATGTTAAGGGAGTCTATAATGGCGAAGTTCTTAATATTGAGTTGTGTAAGCATCAATGGTCAAAATAATAACATAATACAAGGCGTGTATCCAAATAAAAAAGGCGGGGCAAACGCCCCGCCTTTTTATAATAAATAAACCGACCTGTCCTTTCTTACTGCACCATCACCGTCCTGCCGCTGCTCCAGGTGGCAGAAATGTTATTCCAGCTCGAATCCTTGAGGGAGTGCGTTTTTTAAAGCGCGGCGATCTTTACATTGCTGAACTTGACGTCCATCCTCCACGCATAAAGATTAAGCGAAGTTTGGCAATTAATTCAGCTATAGATAGACTTCAAATTCGCTGCGTGGCACGCCTGATTGACGAATGATTGATTGCAGTGTGCCGATCCTGATCTCCGGGTGATCCGGTACCGGCACAGTTGTCGTACTTCCAGCGGCTTTATGCTGCATCACGATATGACTACCCCGCCTTCTTACTTCTTCAAATCCATGCTTTTTCAAAATAGCGCAAGTTTCCTTGCCGGAAAGGACTCGCAGCTTACCCAACCGCCACCTCAAGCTGTGTTATATAAACTTCCTCGTGCAGCCGCGTTCTTAGTTCTTCGGGAGAGGCGCATTCCAAAAAAAGCTCAACCGCCTCCCTCAGATTTTCTCGCGCCTCTTCAATGCTATTACCCTGGCTTGCAACATCCAGTTCCGGGCAAAGTGAAACGTATCCGTCATTTTCTCGCTCAATAATTGCTGTCAATAAACGGTTCATTATTTATTCCTCCATTCTCATAAAATACAATGCGATTATATCATCCTGATGTCATATTGCAAGAATTTCGAGAAGGTAAAGGATCGCCGGAAACACTGGCATTGAAGTTTATGAACTATTATTATCTAAGCAGATCTGGGTCATTCCCTCCTTTTCTGACCACAGGCCACTGACCTCTGAGCGCTTTTTTACCTCTCTCCCCACTTCAGTTTTTTACGAAGGACCTCGTAATAGTTCCTGTAAGGAGACTTGATAAGATGGATCACCGCATCGGCCTTTTTTACCTCAACAATATCGCCGTAATGAAGGGCGGGACCTGCTATCCCGTCGTGGGTTATAAGGATATCCTCCTTTGAAAGAATAGATATGGTTATAACAGAGTCGTCAGAGACAATTACCGGCCTTTGTGCAAGGGTATGCGGGCATATGGGCGTAAGGGCAAAGGCGTGGAGGGACGGATATATGATAGGGCCGCCAGCTGAAAGGGAATAGGCGGTGGAGCCTGTTGGGGTGGATACGATAAGGCCGTCGGCCTTATATGTAGTGACATAGTCGCCGTTGATCTTTGTCTCCAGGTCTACGATCCTTGCAGTGCTTCCCCTGCTTACAAAGACATCATTTAAGACTTCATATCCGGATATCTCTATCCTGTCTCTGATGACTCTGGCTGAGAGCATTACCCTCTCCTCCGTCTCATACTCCCCTTTCAATACTTTTTCCATCGCAGGATAAAGTTCATGAATAGTTATCTCAGTGAGAAATCCAAGGCTGCCGAGGTTTACCCCCAGGATCGGGATACCTGTAGCGCCCACAAGCCTTGCAGCAGCGAGAAGAGTGCCGTCTCCGCCCAGGACAAGGAGCATATTGCATTTTGATGCTATCTGATTCATTGGGCAACAACCGGATATACCCAACAGCGCGCCAAGTCCCTCATCAATAACAGGCTCAATCCCCCTTCCCTTCAGCCAGGGGATCAGCTCTTTTGAAACCTCTACAGTCTGGGCCTTGTCTGTTTTTGCGATTATCCCTATCCTCTTCATACCCTTTAATTATCATAACTTCCACCATTTTGTCCATCAAATTGAGGTTGGAAGTAAAGGGGACGTAAAGGGGACGGTTCTCTTTATTTCTTCTTCTTATCTTTTTTCCTGTCACCGTTTAGTTGAGGACGTAAAGGGGACGGTTCTCTTTATTTCTTCTTCTTATCTTTTTAGAATACCTCCTCCAAGATTTACTTTGCCCTTCAACTCTGCTAATCTGAATCCCTATGGAAAACCTTACACCTGCCATGAGGCAGTATTGGGAGATAAAGGAAAGGTATCCGGATTCGATCCTGTTTTTCAGGATGGGCGACTTCTATGAGATGTTCTTTGATGACGCCATTACCGCATCAAAGGTCCTTGAGATAACCCTTACAAAGAGAGGGAAGAGCGGGGGGGAAGATATCCCCCTGTGCGGCGTCCCTTATCATGCGGCAGACGGCTACCTGGCTAAGCTTGTGAGGCACGGTTTCAGGGTGGCTGTATGCGAGCAGGTGGAGGACCCGAAGACCGCCAAGGGTGTGGTAAAGAGGGACGGAAAGAGCAACTCTTTCCTTATGGCGATCCATAGAGCGGATGGAAAGTTCGGTCTGGCCTTCCTTGACCTCACCACAGGTGAGTTTCTTGTCACTGAGCTTTCTGATACACAATCACTGAAGGATGAGATAGGCCGCCTTGAACCAAAGGAGGTTATTGTCTCTGAAGGAGATGATGAACAGATCGGCCTGCTTCGGGATACCCTTGACGGGGCGCTGATAAACCGACTTCCGCCTGACAGGTTTGATCACGACAGGGCATTCCGAAATATTACGGAGCATTTCAAGGTTATCTCCCTGGACGGGTTTGGTCTATCCGGTCTAAAGGCTGCGACATCGGCAGCAGGGGCTGTGCTTTACTACATAAAGGAGACCCAGAAGGTTGAGACCCTTCCAATAAGCGGGATCAAAAGGTACAGCCTTGATGACTACCTTTTTATAGATGATTCTGCCAGGAGGAACCTGGAGCTGGCATCTAACCTCCAGAACGGCGGGAAGAAAGGGTCTCTCCTCGGGCTGTTGGACGAGACCGTGACTTCCATGGGGGGGCGCAAACTGCGGAGCTGGCTCAACTATCCACTGATGGATGTAGACAGGATAAACGAGAGGCTTGACGCAGTCACGGAGTTGAAGGAGTGGCAGCTTGTGAGAAACAGGCTCAGGGAGACCCTTGGCGGGGTTTACGACATTGAACGCCTCAACTCAAGGATAACCCTCGGAAGCGCCAACGCCAGGGAGATGGTTGCAATGGCCTCCTCCCTCAAGAGGATACCTGAGATAAAGGCAGTGTTGAGCAACGAGCAACGGGCAATGAGTAAACTGCTGAATGATATCGTGGAGGGGCTGGATGGCCTCCCTGATGTGGTGAAACTCATTGACGACGCCGTTCTGGAAAACCCTCCCTTTATACTCAGGGAAGGCGGTATCATAAGGGACGGTTACAATCTGGAGCTTGACGACCTGCGCTCTATCAGCCGGGATGGCAAGGGTTATATTGCAAGGATTGAATCAAGGGAAAAAGAACGCACAGGGATAAACTCCCTGAAGGTTCGTTACAACAAGGTCTTTGGTTACTATATAGAGGTCACCCAGGCAAACCTTTCCGCCATTCCTGCGGATTACATAAGAAAGCAGACCCTCGTAAACGCTGAAAGGTTCATAACCCCTGAGCTGAAGGAGTACGAGGCAACGGTCCTTACAGCAGAGGAAAGGATAAGGGAGATCGAGTATCGCCTCTTTCAGGAGGTAAGGGAGAGGGTTGCGGCAGAGTCGGCGCGGATACAGAAGACGTCGGAAGGACTCGCAATAGTTGATGCCCTGGCCTCTCTGGGCGAGGTGGCAGACAGGTTTAACTATACAAGACCTGAAATATCGGACTCCTGCCCCCTTCGGATAGTCAGCGGCAGACACCCTGTCGTTTCGAGCATCTCCCGTTCCAACAGGTTCGTCCCGAACGACACATTCCTCGATTCCGGGGAAAACCAGATAGCCATCATTACAGGCCCAAATATGGCCGGAAAGTCCACATACATAAGACAGGTGGCCCTCATCACCATCATGGCCCAGATGGGGAGCTTCGTGCCGGCAGAGGAAGCCGAGATAGGGGTGGTGGACAGGGTATTCAGCAGGGTGGGGGCATCGGACGACCTCTCAAAGGGACAGAGCACATTCATGGTGGAGATGATAGAGACCGCCAATATCCTGAACAATGGCACATCTAAAAGCCTTATAATCCTTGATGAGATAGGCAGGGGGACATCTACCTTTGACGGACTGAGCATAGCATGGGCAGTGGCCGAGTATATATCCGACAGGGTAAAGGCAAAGACACTCTTCGCCACTCACTATCACGAGCTTACAGACCTTGCCCTTCTCAGGGGAAATATAAGGAACTTTAACGTGGCTGTAAGGGAGTGGAACGACCAGGTAATATTCCTGCATAAGATAGTGCCCGGTGGGGCAGACAGGTCTTACGGCATTCATGTTGCCCGGCTGGCCGGACTCCCTCAGGAACTCCTGCGAAGGGCCAGGGAGATACTCCTGAACCTTGAGAAAGGAGAATTCTCCCCAGAGGGGATGCCGAAGCTGGCTCAGATAAAAAAAGAGAGTGGTCAGGGGTCGGGAGTCAGGGGTCAGTTAGAGGCGCAACTGCCACTATTTGCCCCGAGGGACACACTAAGGGACGAGTTAAGGAGCATTGATGCGGATAACATGACCCCTCTTCAGGCGCTGGCAAAGATCGAGGAGCTCAAAAGGCTTATATGATTCAGGAGGACAAAATGAGCTATTTATGGACAATTGAAAATCTGTCAACATTGACAAGGCACCCTGCGCCAAAGGTCAGGGAGTGGGCATCTGAAAGGCTTAAGACTTTGTATGGAAATGATGGCATTTCTGCGCTGGAAGGGCTGCTTAAAGAGAGGGACAGGGGGTTGCTGACGAAGGCCCTGGACTACCTCCTTGAATATCCTTCTCCTCAATTCGCAGACCTGGCGCTTGACATATACAAACGGGAAAATGGTCATATTGCCGGCATGTGCGCAATGGTCCTTGCAAAGCTCAAAGACAACCGGCTTGTCTCGGCCTTTGATGAAAAAGAATTCGTGGCCGGTAAAGAAGGATTGATCGAGCTGCTTGCCGTGTGCAAGGCGCTGGGCGAGTTAGGGACAGATGCTGCCTGTAAAACACTGCAAACCATTATATATCATTCCGGGAAGAAGCCGGATACTGTTTCCATAAAAACTGTCCTGACTTCCATCCTGGATACAGGAAGTGGAGTTGATACAGTCCTCGAATTCTATCTTAACCATTATAAAAACTCAGGAACAGCCGTCATTTCGGCCCTGATGGACTACTGCCAGTTCTGGCATAACGATGAGGAGCTTTCCGAAGGCAAGAAAGGGTTTTTCAGGAAGGGGTTCCCACCGGTGGTTGAAAACGCAATACATATTCTCAAATCTAACTCAGGGGACAAGATCGGCAGAGAGTTGGAGCGGCTTTTCAGGAAGGAGGATTTTTCAGGCGTCATAGCGGCAGTCTTTGAATATGCTGATAATCTTGTAAAAGAAGCGGCTGAGCATGTCGGGGATAAATCTTTTTCAGAATGGGATATGCGAGAATCTCAGGCAAAGACAAACTACGACCTCATCCTTGCTATAAAAAATCTTCCTTCCCATCCCAAAGATGCTGACAAGGGGCTTGCAATGGCTGCAATTGGTTCACTTGCCAGACTTGACGAGATGAAATTACTTATTGGTCTTTCAATAACCATGGGGATCAAAGTCCTTCTTGATGAATTCCTGGAAGACAGGGGAGACACGGTGGATGACAAATGGATTGAGGAAATCCTGCTGAATTCCTCCGAGAGGGATACGGTTGTTGATGAGACCATCCGTATTATAAAATGGAAAGCATATTCTCTCGGAACCAGGCGTGGGATAAGCCTCTTGGGCCTTATCGGGGATGAAAGGGCGATCCCGTGCCTTGTCGAGCTTATCGGCAAAAAATCAGGAGATCTCGATGATGAGACAATAGATGAGGCGCTGGCTGCCCTCGTCCGCTTCGGAGAAAGGGCATTGCCCGCCCTTGAAAAGCTGATGGACGGCTCCGACCGTTCGGCAATCAATGAAGCGTTTTTCATTTTAAAGGACATCCCCGCAAAAAAGACCGAAGAGCTTCTTCTCAGAAATTGGGACAGGTTTATGGGCATAAACAGGGAGCTGTTTACAATGGCCCTGGGGGACGTTGCGTCAAAAGAATTCATCCCGCTCCTCCGCAAGGAAATAAAGGAGGGTGAGTTGATAGAGGCCGAAGTCTTCCACCTTCTCTGCCTTATTCACGGAGTGAAGGACCCATTGCTGCCGCAGATCGAGGAGGAACTGAAGAGGTCGGAAGAGGAAATGAAGAAGGCATTTGCCGGTTTTAAGGAGGGCGGCCTTTCATCCCTCATAGAGGCCCCGCTTAATCTTGAATTGAAATGCATGGACTGCGGGAGGGCGTATCACTACAAGATAGATGAGGTGGTCATTAACTCCGAAAAACCGGGATCAGAACCGGAGATCACAGATATGATTACCTGTAAGAACTGCGGCTCTGTCAACAACTATGAATTGACGGATAAGGGGAGTACAAACCTGGCAATACGGGCATCCATGATAGCTGGTCTGTTGAAAGAGGGCAAGATTGAAGACCCGCTGGCATTGCCGATAAAGTTTATGAAGATGCGTTTTATGGGAAACAGGCCCATGTCTTCATTTAAAGAGGCCATTGAGGAATATAGAAGGGAGTTGGAAAAGAGTCCGCATGATCCCGCCCTGCGCATCGGCTACGGGAACATGCTAAGGAGGAAGGGGATGTTAAACGAGGCTGAGTCCCAATTCAGTGAAGCTGCAAGGCTTGAACCCAATGCGGTCGAGGCGTATACACAGCTTGGGGAGATAGCGGAGAAGAGGGGGGATATCCATGCGGCATATAATTTTTATGCAAAGGCCCTTCAAAGGATGCCCGACGCCAGATATTTCAGGACCCAGGATATAGACGGGTATAAAGAAATGGTCGTGGATAAGCACCACTATCTCCGGCAGATTGCAGAAGGGAAGACCGATGTCAATCTTATCGAGGACGTGATAAAGATAGAGCCTCACAGGAAAAAGGCGGGAAGGAACGACCCCTGTCCGTGCGGGAGCGGAAAGAAATACAAGAAATGCTGCCTTGCAAAGGATGAGGCTGCAAGCCACAAGACCGCAGTCACCTTGGTAGAGAGCAGCCTCACGGACAGACTCCTTTCCTTCGCCCTCCAGCAGCGGCTAAAAAAAGATTTTGAAAGCGCTTATTCCCTCTATTTCAAGAAACCTTTCAGAGAGCCGGTTGTCATGGACGAGGAGGATATTGAGTTCGGCGTCTTTCTGGATTGGTTTATCCACGATTTTCTGTTAAAGAGCGGGAAGACCGTTGTTGAAGAGTTCTACCAGGAGAATTTCCGCAGGATTTCAGGAGAGGAAAAAGCGGTGCTTGAATCGGAGATGCTTTCTTATCTGAGCGTTTATGAAGTGGCAGCAGTGGTTCCGGATGAAGGACTTATGCTTCATGACCTGATCACAGGGGAAGAGTTTGAGGTCAAGGACGTGAGGGGTTCCCGGAGCCTTGTCAGGTGGGACATTGTCATTGCCCGCGCAATAAGGCATAAAGCGGCCAACAAGCTGTCGGGCTTTGTGATGATCCTTCCGAGGGATGATAGAGAGAGATTTATGGCGGTTCTTTCAGCGAGGCGGGAGGAGTTCAGGAAAGAGACTGGGAAGAAGGAGTGGAGCGCCTTTTTGAAGTCAAGGGGGTATCTCCTTTTCCACACCTTCAATGAGCGAGAGACGTCAACGCCTGTTCCGTTCACTGAGGAGCGTCATCGGCTCATTGAGGCCAGGGCTGAATATTACGCAGCGGATTTCCAATCAGCCCGCCGCCTCCTGTCTAATGAATTTGATTTTGTACTTGATGAGGAAAAGGAAGGGAAGGAGTTGCAATATACATGGCTGAAGCGCGGGAAGTCCGAGGCATGGGAAGAGGGCAAGCTGCCAAAGGAAGCAGGCATGCGGCCTATTATCATGCAATCTCAATTGATAAGCCAGGGCGGAGAGGTCCGCTTTAGCGCCCTCGGATCTATAAAAATAACTGCCAATAGACTGACCCTTGAATGCATCTCCAAAGAAAGGCTCGAACGCGGGAAGGCGAGGCTGAAGGAGATATTGGGAGACATTGTTCAGCACAAACAGGATTCAGTTAAGGCCTTTGAACCGTCCGGCAGCGAAAGAGACAAGAGACCTTCTGAGAATATTGAAACAGGGATAGATAACGAAGCGAAGATATCTTTAATGTCCAGGTATTACAGCCAATATGTGGAAGAATGGATAAAGAGTCCGATACCGGCCCTTAACGGCCTTTCGCCCCTTGAATCATGCAAGACCGAAGCAGGAAGGGCCAGGGTAGATGAAATCCTCAAGGGGATGGAAAACAGCGAGGAGCGAAATAGGCGGGACGGGAAGCCTTATATGGATGTGAACAAGATAAGGGAAAAACTGGAGGAGAGGCGTTGTGAAAAAGGTAAAAAGTAAACCGCAGAATGCTGAAATGGCCGACTATGATTCGGATGAGACCTTTTATCCTAAAAACGGCAGTTGTTCTCGCAAAGCCGCAAAGTACGCGAAGAAAACAAAAGACTTGGAATTTAACCTAAAAAAAGCATTTGCCACTGACTTTCACGGACTAAGAGCAAGTAATTAAAAGATTTTTCGACAAGCATTTAATTAAAAGATTTTTCGACAAGCATTAGAATCACCTTTTGGGTGAACTGCTCATAATGTTTGAATGTTTCTTTGATAAGGTTTTGTCCGTATTTGTCCGTGGCCAACTGCCGTTTTTAGGTTTAAAAGTAATTCACCTGTCTGGTGATCCTGGTTTTCAACCAAATCTATTGATTTTCCTCTGCGATCTCTGCGTCCTCTGCGGTTAAATGCTCTTTTTAGGTTTATTATATTGCAGGGTATACGGATGGCGGCGCTCCCTATGGCGTAACATGGGAAGAGATGGAGAAAGAAGCGGCAGGAGAGACAACAGGGTCAAGGGATTAGTCATTAAGGTTCCAAATCCCGTCAACCTCCTGGGCGCCCCACACAGATTCAGGTTCACTGTTGACAATAAGTGCGCAAGGTGGCATTCTACAGCATGGAAAAGAAGCTGACTCACTTTAATTCTTATGGAAGGGCAAGGATGGTGGACGTGTCCGCCAAGGAGGCAACCGAAAGGGTTGCCGTAGCCGGCGGGAAGGTGCGGATGCAGCCCGAAACTCTGAAGCTCATACAGGCAGGGAAGATGAAAAAGGGGGATGTGCTTGCTGTGGCCCAGGTAGCCGGGATCATGGGGGCAAAGAAGACATCGGAACTCATCCCAATGTGCCATCCTCTTCTTCTCACGTCCGTGGATATAACCTTCAGCGAAGATGCTGCCCTGGATTTAGACGGCCTCGTATCCATCCATCTGGAGGCCAGGGTCAAGACCACAGGCCAGACAGGGGTTGAAATGGAGGCCCTCACCGCAGTCACCACGACGCTCCTTACCATATACGACATGTGCAAGGCCGTTGACAAAGGAATGAGCTTTGAGGATATATCACTTCTGTCCAAGACAGGCGGGAAGTCGGGAGAATACAAGAGAAAGGGGTGAGGGCTAAAGGATGAAGGATGAAGAAAAACTATTCTTTTTCATCCCTTATCCTTCATCCCTCATCCTTGGTTTTTTATGAATATAACAGACTCCTACAACCGAAAGATTGAATATCTCCGGGTCTCAGTGACAGATCGGTGCAACATGCGCTGTACATACTGCATGCCGACTGAAGGGATCAAGCTCATTCCGCATCATGAACTCCTTCACTACGGAGAGATAAGGGAAGTTGTAAGGGCAGGCGCACTCCTCGGCATAAAGAGCGTCCGGCTTACCGGCGGCGAGCCCACTATAAGAAAGGAGCTGTCAAGGTTCATCTCCATGCTTAAGGAGGTTGAAGGGATCGAAGAGGTCACCCTGACCACCAACGCCCTCCTTCTTTCAAAACTGGCGCAGGAGTTCAAGGATGCCGGACTGGACAGGGTCAATATAAGCCTTGATTCGCTGAAGCCGGAGAGATTTTCTGAAATTACACGAGGCGGGGATTTAAAGGCGGTTCTGGAAGGGATTCAGGCCGCTCTCGATGCAGACCTTTCGCCTGTTAAGTTGAACGTTGTTGTCATCCCGGGGTTTAACGACGACGAGGTGGAGGAGATGGCAGCCTTGAGCATAGAAAGGCCTCTTCATGTGCGCTATATTGAATTCATGCCCATTGGAGACCAGAGGCTTCATAAGGAGAAGAAGTATATCAGGACCGCTGAACTGGTTGAGAGATTGAAAAAAAGGTTTGAATTATCAGTTGCGAATAAGGGCGCGGGCATGGGGCCCGCCAGTACGTATAGGATCAGCGGCGCGAAAGGCACCGTCGGGTTCATAAGCTCCATAAGCGAGCACTTTTGCGGCACCTGCAACCGGCTCAGGCTTTCTTCGGACGGCTGGCTCAGGTCATGCCTTTTTAATGAGAAACTGGCTGTTGAGATGAAAACCCCTCTCAGAAACGGCGCATCCCTGGATGATTTGAAAGAACTGTTTATGAAGGCCGCAGGGATAAGACCGGTTGGACATGAACTGGATACAAGGGGCTCACTTGATTTCAAGAGGACCATGTCACAGATAGGGGGATAGTTTAAATTTCAAATCTCAAATCTCAAATCTCAAATTATCAGGGAAGACCTACACTGGCAGAGATAGACCTGGATGCCCTTGGTTATAATTACAGCAAGATAAAAGAAAAGACAGGGGACAAAAAGGTACTTGCCGTTGCAAAGGCCAATGCCTATGGACATGGCGCTGTGGAGGTTTCAGGTGAGCTGGAAAGGCTCGGCGCCGACTATCTGGGCGTTGCCATCCTTCCTGAAGGGATTGAACTCAGAAATGCAGGGATCAGCAGGCCGATACTCCTTCTGAACGGCATATTCCAGGGGGAGGCTGCTTATGTGCTTAAGCATAACCTTACCCCCGTGATCTTTTCAATAGATACCGCCATGGAGATTTCCAGTGAGGCTGCTAAGGCCGGAAAAACAGTCCCTGTGCATGTAAAGATAGATACGGGGATGAGGAGGCTTGGGCTCTTGCCGGGCGAAGTAGAGCAGTTTTTGGGAAGACTCAAAGAACTGAAAAACATAAAGGTTGAAGGGGTTCTCTCCCACTTTGCAACAGCGGACAGCAAGGACAGAGGGTTCATGGATGAGCAGGTCGGCGCTTTTTCTGATGTAGTCGGGAAAATCAGGTCTATGGGGTTTTCCCCTGAGTATATCCATATAGCCAACAGCGCTGCAATAATTGCCGACAACCTCCCTGATTATCTTAACATGGTGAGGCCTGGAATAACCCTTTACGGCTCCCACCCCTCCATCTGGTTCCGGGATAAGATAGACCTGAAGCCGGTCATGACCCTTAGAAGCGGGTTAGTCCAGATAAAAAGGGTTAAGAAGGGTGAAAGTGTAAGCTATGCAAGGACGTTCACGGCTGAGAGGGACAGTATTGTAGCGGTGGCGCCGATAGGATATGCCGACGGGTATCCGAGGCGCCTTTCCAATATTGGCGAGGTAATAATAAGGGGGAAGACCGCTAAAGTAGCAGGGCTTGTATGCATGGACCTCCTGATGATAGATGTAACCGATGTGCCTGAGGTGTCTGCAGGTGATAAAGTGGTTCTGTGGGGAGTCGGGATGCATGTTGACGAACTGGCAAGGAAGGCGGGAACCATTTCATACGAACTTTTTTGCAGGGTCTCCGGAAGGGTGCCGAGGAATTATATAAAACAAGGTAAAAGGTGAAAGGTGAAAGGCAAAAGGTAAAAGGTGAAAGGTGAAAGGCAAAAGGTGAAAGGCA
>JACQYJ010000028.1 GCA_016208525.1 Deltaproteobacteria bacterium
GAGTGTGCGCTCTCTACCGCCATTGTATTTATCGCAGCCCGCTTTGAGTCAAGGGCAATTATAGATTTTTCAAACATTGCAAGGCAGGTGATAAGTCAGATAGGTTATGACCAGAACGCCTTTAACTCTAAGACGTGCAGCATAATCACAAGCCTCAGGGAAAAACCTTATGACGGACAGGATTTTTTTGATGAGAAGAACCTTTCCGATGATGATATTGAGCGCATCCCGGCCAGGAACCAGGTTACGGTCTTCGGCTTTGCCTGCAATCAGACCCCTTCCCTTATGCCGCTCCCGATCTGGCTTGCCCACAAGCTTTCAAGGAAGCTTACGTCAGCCAGACTTCAAAGAACGCTTCCCTACCTTGCCCCTGACGGCAAGACCCAGGTAGGAGTGGAATATAAAGGCGGGCGGCCATTCAGAATCCATAGTATAGCAGTAATCGCAAGCCAAAATATCTCTGCCTCATCAGGAGGACCAGGCTTGAATAGGCTTGAGGACGATATAAGGGAAGCGGTCATCAACTCCGTGTTTCAGGATGAAGAGATAAAAACGGATAATGACACAAGGATATTTGTCAACCCTGACGGGCCTTTCATCCTTGGAGGACCTGCCATCCATTCAGGTCTGACCGGAAGGAAGAACGCCATAGACACTTACGGAGAGTATTCAAGACACAGCGGCGCAGCCTTGAGCGGGAAGGACCCATCGCGTATCGACCGGATCGGGGCCTATGCAGCCCGTTATGCCGCCAAGAATGTTGTGGCAGCCGGGCTGGCTGATGAATGTGAAGTAATGTTAAGCTATTCCATCGGTCTTTCAAGGCCTGTAAGCATTCAGGTTGAGACCTTCGGAACAGGGAAGATGCCGGATAAAGAAATAGCCTCCAGGATTGAAAGACATTTTGATTTTAGGCTTGCGGGAATAATAAGACAATTCAATCTCAGGCACCTTCCATCCACAAATAAGGGTGGCTTTTACAGAAAACTTGCAGCCTATGGACATGTGGGAAGGATGGATATAGGGCTTCCGTGGGAAGTGACCGACAAGATCGGTATGCTCAAGTAGAGGGTAACGATGAGTACGAACAAT
Organism: Deltaproteobacteria bacterium; assembly: GCA_016208525.1. Lineage (GTDB taxonomy): Bacteria > Desulfobacterota > JAENJC01 > JAENJC01 > JAENJC01 > JAENJC01. The sequence continues at coordinate 1,093 of JACQYJ010000028.1, forward strand.
CATTGCGAATCAGCCAGATGCCATATTGCAGTGAGGGTTCCTGCTGCAAAAGCAAACGACATGGTCAACTCGGTACTCCCGGCGCTTCATGGCAAAACGTTTGATACAACGGATACAATATATATCCTGGATGACAACGAAAGGCTTCAGGGACTTGTCACTCTCCCGCATCTTTTGACAGCAGGGCGTGAATTGACTCTCAAGGAGATAATGATAACCGACCCGCCTGCTGCAGGCCCTGAGGACGATCAGGAGCAGGTGGCCTCTTTGGCGATCAGGCACGGGATCACCTCTGTCCCGGTGGTGGATTCGGAAAAGAGGTTTCTCGGCGCTGTCCCGTCCAATTCCATCTTTCAGATTCTCAGGCGGGAGCATATTGAAGACATGAACAGGCTTGTCGGAATCATGAACGTAAACAACAAGGCAATCAACGCGCTGGAGGCATCCCCTGTCAAGCGACTCAAGAGCAGGCTCCCATGGCTCCTCATTGGTCTGTTCGGGAGCATGGTGGCAACCTTTATCGTATCCAGATTCGAGCATGTCCTGGAGAGCAGGGTCTCTATAGCCTTCTTTATCCCGGCCATTGTATATATTGCCGATGCAATCGGGACTCAGACAGAGACCGTGGCAGTCAGAGGATTGTCGCTTACTAACACCCCTATTTTAAAGCTGATAACCGGGGAATTTATGACCGGCCTCCTCATAGGCCTCTCACTCTGCCTTCTGATATTCCCGTTTGCGTACATGATATTTGCTGATATCAATCTGGCCTTTGCTGTGGCCGTCGCAGTCCTATCAGCAGGGACCCTCGCAACCACCATAGGGCTTATCTTTCCCTGGCTCCTCTCAAAAGTTGGGATGGACCCGGCTTTTGGGAGCGGTCCGGTAGCCACCATTATCCAGGACGTCTTGAGCTTACTGGTATATTTCTTCATTGTTACGATCTTTGTTATATAAAAGGGGCCTCTCTCCATGGACAAAACCGCACTCTATGCCAACGAAAAGGAAAAAAAGCAGCATATTCATAATATTGAGTTCATCGCCCACGATACGGGGATACCTTATGACGACGTCGCACTCCTCTATGAAGTTGCTTTAGATAAGGCCAGGAAAGGGGCTAAGGTTAAGGACTATCTTCCCATACTTGTCCCCAGAAAGGTAAAATACGTTCTGACAACAAGACAGATCGGAAGAGCGAAGACTGTCTTACATCCTGACTGCAATTGGGCGTGGATTGACATACCAGTCCTCCCCCCTGGAGATAGAACTTGACAACGGCCAGAAGGTCAACGGCTACGGGGCGGTAGTTGGCAACATGAAGTATTATGGCGGCACCATGTCTATAACTCCATTTGCGGATATGGAACGTAACGACCTGGATGTCTGCATATTCAAGAGTAAGGGGTTCGGAAACATCCTGAGGTATACATGGGGCGTCATTCAAAAGAGGCATCTGACTTACCCTGATGTTGAATATCACACGGTTAAGAACTTGAAGATAAAATCAAAAGGGAAGACTTACATACAGGCCGACGGGGACGTTGTGGGGCAGTTGCCGGCTGAGTTTTCAATAGCAGAGGAAGGCATAACAGTCATCCTTCCAAAGGAGGTCTAAAATGTCAGCAATAATAGAAACAATATACAAGTATGACTCTCTCATAAGCTACCGTCTGGGGGACCTTAAGTCGCACCGGTGGCTAAGGGACCTGATGGTTATTTCAAGTAAGCTGGGGGACGGCTCAATATGGCTCTTCCTGAGCCTGTCTTTGCTCTTGTTCGGAGGAATAGAGGGACAGAAGGCTGTATTAATAGGAACAATATCGGTCATCCTGTGCGTGGCGATATTTAAGGCCATCAAGCATAGCACTACAAGGAAGAGGCCCTTTGAGACTTACGTAGACATGGAGTTCATCCTTCCACCGCCTGATGAATATTCATTCCCATCCGGTCACTCAATAAATGCCTTTGCCATTGCAACGGCAGCGGCCTGGTTCTTCCCGCTACTGTTTATTCCGCTTTTCGTCATGGCGTCCCTAATCGCCATATCCAGGGTCTTTCTGTCACTCCATTATCCGACCGATGTCATCGTCGGGGGCCTCATAGGGATAGGGGTGTCCAGCACCCTGATATGGGTGATCGGGTAGATGTATAAAAAAATATTGATCGCGACCATCGGCTACGGTTCAGGCCACAATATGGCGGCAGAGGCACTGGCTGAATCTGTCTGTCGTGACTTTCCAGGCTCGGATGTGCGGGTTGTAGATTTTTTGAGTTATGATGGAGGGCTGAGGGACAAACTAAGGAGCGCCTTCTATTTTTTAACAATCAAATTTGATGCACTCGTAAAAAGTCCCAAATCACCCTTCGACAAGCTCAGGGCGAACGGTGGTCTGGTTGAAATCATTGACTTTATTCCGTTCGTGGTGAGCTTGTCGAACCACAGCAAAGACTTTTTACGAATGAATCAAATTTACCCCCGGAGCATACCACTTCATTTATCAAAGTCTTGCCGGCTATAAATGGTTCTCGCATCTTCTCTTCAGGCCTTATCTAAAGAAGATGGAAAAGTTTGTTAACAACTTTTCGCCGGACATGATCATCTCTACGCATGTCTTCTGCGCCATGTCTTCATCCGTACTGAAATCGAGATACCTGTCAGTAAAGGCCGTTCATGGAGTCCTGACCGATTTCCTTGACGACACATACTGGAACAGATGCCGCCTGGACCGCTTTTATGTGGCCACTGAAGAACTGAGAGAGAGGATGATACTGAACGGCGTACCGGAAATGACTATAGAGGTGAAGCCCTTTCCTGTAAGGCAGGTTTTTCATAGAAAGGGGAACAGAAAGGAGCTATGTAGAAAAATAGACCCGAACCTGAAACCTGAAACTTATACAGCGCTTGTTTTAGGAGGAGGAGAGGGCTGGGAAGGATAGAAGATGTTGTCGGGGTCTTAAAAGAGTTCCCGGTCCAGTGCCTCATAGTGACAGGCAGAAATGAAAAGCTGAGGCAAAGGCTGAACCGGCTAAAACAGGATTATCCTCGTCTCTTTATATTCGGCTACATCGCCAATATGCATGAGCTTATGGATATTAGCGACCTCTGCATTACAAAGCCGGGAGGGGCCACGGTAGCAGAATGCATGGTAAAGGGTCTGCCTATGATATCCTGCCGCCCTCCCCTTCCCGGCCCTGAGACGGAGAATATGACCTTTTTGAGCAGCAAAAATCTTGCGGAGCTCTGCCCAACAATGGATTCTCTGCGCAAAACGATGCTGAAAAGAATCGATTATAGAAAGATATAGGTAGATACTACGGGAGATCAGATAATGGCTGCATTCCGCCGTGTGCGGGATAAGATCAAAGGAAGACTTCTTACATTTATTGAAACTGTAACCTAATCTTAATATTCCCGTAATAACGCCGTAACAATCCTTAACTATACTGGCCTCGTTCTCCCCTCCGTTCCTTCTGCTTCCTCTTGCCGATGCTGCCGGTGGGATGAGGCAGGAGGGACAAATAAAATTCGGGGTAAAAAGTAGCAGGGTGGGATATGCCTACTGTAGAAAACAGAAAAATCTAAAATGAAAGGGGGTGAATAAATGAGGGTTAAAAGATACATCTCTTTAATTGGATTGCTCGTAGCCGGGTTGATCGGCGGCTGCGCAACTTCACAGACCGCCAAGGCGCCGGCAGAACCGACTGTCGAATACTTCAAGCTGGACAGCGGAAAGCTCGTTCCAGGCAAGGTAAAGGCAAATGCCTACTTTGAGGTGACGAAAGACGAAAAGATTTATGTCTTCGTCTCGCCCAAGGCAAAGGCTGCATGGGAAAATACAGGGAAGCTCGGCGGAAAGCCTGTAAGCGGTTTCGGTTATGGCCCGAACGGCGAAACAGTGATGTTTGAGTCAGAACTGGCACAGAAGGAATATGACAAGAGGCATGAAGGCAGTGAGGGGACTGTCCCAGATTTACGGGCGAAGTGAAACGGAGCCGTAGAATCGCGACTGTCCCCGGCGAACAATTAACCAAAAAAAGGAGAAAAACAGATGAAAAAAACGTTATTAGCATTAACTCTGGCGCTCTCAATGACCGCGTCGGCATTCGCTCAGGATTTTGCCATGGGCGAAGAAACAAAGGGACTTAAGGTAAAGATCAGCGATGATACCGACTTCAGCATCAGGACCCGCATGCAGCCGAGGTTTGATATGGGCGACCTGATAACAAGCAAGGACGGGAAGTCCTATGAATCTGAAACGGATATCTATCTCAGGAGGCTCCGCCTTGAGATGGACGGAAAGCTCACAAAGGAGTTGAAGTACAACCTTACCCTGGAGATGGACAAGAACGGCAAGAGCGGCAAAGCCAGCGCATCCGCCGCAAATGAAGTGAAGGTACAGTATGCGTATCTCGATTATAAATTTGCGGATACGGCAAAACTCCGCTTCGGTAAGGCCAAGCTCCCATATTCAAGGGTATCACTCAGTTCATCCTCAAAACAACTCTTGATAGAGAGGCCGGTAACGACTGAGGCAGCAAAGAAGGTTTTCGATGACTACTATCAGACCAATGCCATGCTCCACGGCAGCTTTGCGGAAGGGCTTATAGCCTACAACCTGGCGATGGCGGATGGTTGGGAAAATGGGAATTATCTGAACGGTACAGAGCAAAAAGCAGATTTAGTTACTGGCAAGGTCAGTACAGTGGATAAAGAAGGTAAGGTCTTTAAATCTGCCCCACTATATATAGCCAGGGTTGAGGTTTCCCCTCCCGGGTTTGTAGAGAAGAGTAAGAGCGATGCCCATCTTGGAGAAGGACAGCATGTAACCCTTGGTTTCAGCTATGCCGCCGAGAAATCCATCGAATACTCAACCTATAAAGGGGCCGCCAGCGATGACTCCGAGGACAGGACCCTTATGGGCGCAGACATCTCGGCCCACTTTGGAGGCCTTACCCTTCAGGGCGAGTATATTTCATGGAAGATCGATTACAGCAATGCAGCAACAAGCGACAAGGAGCCGAACGGCTGGTATGCGCAGGCTGGGTACTTCATCCCCGGCATAAATATTGAACCTGTTGTGAGGTACGAAATCTACAACCATAACTCCAATGCAGCCGCCGGTGCGGATGACACCGAGGAAAAGGACACTACAATAGGTGTAAACTGGTACGGCAAAGGCCACAGCTTCAAGATAGGCGCCAACTGGATAAATTCAGCCTATGGCAAAAATGCAGGCGCTTTAGCGAATGCCGACAAAAAAGATGTCTATCAGGTACAGGCCCAGTTGTACTTCTAATCATGGGGACAGTCCCGATTCTACGGCCTTCGGCCCGTAAATCTGGGACAGTCCCCAGATAAACCCGCACCTTATTAAATTGACAATTTTAATAAAACTGTAATATAACTGTAACATTTCTCCGGCATACTCTGCCGATAGAATGTTAACAAATGGAGGAAATGATGAAAATTACAAAGCTTCACTTACTGCTTCTGGTTTCACTATTCATTATTAACTGCTCACTGTTCACTGTTACAGCTAATGCTGCTGTCCCAGTCATAAAGATTGACGGTTCAAGCACCGTGTATCCGATAACCGAGGCTGTCGCCGAGGAGTTCCAGAAGGAAAAGAGAGGTTCTGCCAGGGTTACAGTAGGAATATCCGGGACAGGAGGCGGTTTTAAAAAATTCTGCCGCGGCGAAACCGATATTCAGGACGCCTCGCGCCCGATACTCACAAAGGAGATGGAGGTATGCAAGAAGGCAGGCGTTCAGTATATTGAGCTGCCTGTGGCATACGACGCCCTGACTGTAGTGATAAATCCAAAGAACGACTGGATCAAGAGCATGACCGTTGCTGAACTCAAGAAGATATGGGAACCTGCCGCCCAGGGTAAGATAACTAAGTGGAACCAGGTCAACCCTGCATGGCCTGCTGCGCCGCTGAGCCTTTTCGGCCCCGGCGCCGATTCTGGCACCTTTGACTACTTTACAGAGGCCATTGTCGAGAAGGCCAAGTCAAGCAGGGGCGATTTTACCGCAAGCGAGGACGATAACGTCCTGGTCCAGGGCGTAAGCCGCGATGTCAATGCCCTTGGTTACTTCGGTTATGCCTACTATGTCGAAAACACCGATAAGCTGAAGGCCGTTCCGATAGTGGAAAAGGAAGGTAAACCGGCAGTCTCTCCTTCTTTCGAAACGGTAATGAACGGAACATACCAGCCGCTGGCGCGACCCATCTTTATCTACATTAACGCCAAGTCCGTGGACAAGCCGAAGGTCAAGGAGTTTGTGGATTTCTACCTCAAACATGCGGCAAAACTGGTAAAAGAGGTAAAGTATGTGCCGATCCCGGATGAGGACTTCAAACTGGTTATAGAGGCATTCGGCAAGAAGAAGCTCGGCACCGGCTTTGGCGGCGTTGCTGAGGTTGGCGTGCTGATCAAGGACCTTCTGAAGAGAGAAGGAATACACTAAAAAACTGCTTTAACCACGGAGACACAGAGAACATAGAGAGACACGGAGATGATTGCTCAAACAGGAAAACCAAAAGGATTGTTGATAAATTTTCCTTGTGAAAACAGAAAGAACCACTGGTGTCGCTTGTCATAGAAGAGTCTGCAAAGTTGCCCATACGGTTAATCTCCGTGAAACTCCGTGCTCTCTGTGCCTCTGTGGTGAGTTGCTACTTTCAATAAATGTACTTAAAGGTGTTAATTAGTGCCGTCAAACAAAGCTAACAATAAATACTCAGGCCGCAGCCGTTTGCGGCGTGTGCGCGAATTTATTATTGAATCAGTCCTTTTCCTTGCCGCTCTGTCATCGGTGGCCACCACATTCGCAATTGTGTCAATACTTGTCATCGAGTCCATCCCGTTTTTCAGGCATGTCCCGCTGCTTGATTTTCTTACAGACGCTCAGTGGACGCCCCTGTTTGACGACGCCCATTACGGCATCATGCCTCTCATGGCAGGCACCCTCGTAACAACCGCTGTCGCATTGCTGGTTGCCATCCCTCTGGGCACTATCATTGCTATATATCTTTGTGAATTCGCCCCGCACCGTGTGCGTGAAATAATAAAACCATTCCTCGAACTGCTTGGCGCCGTCCCTACCGTTGTATTCGGATATTTTGCCCTTATCTTCGTGACCCCTGTCCTGCAAAAGCTCATCCCTGCCTTACCCGGATTTAATATGTTGAGCGCTGGACTGGTAATGGGTATAATGATCGTGCCTTATATCGCATCAGTAAGCGAGGACGCCATGCATGCAGTTCCGAAGCACATCCTTGAAGGCTCTTATGCCATGGGAGCAACGAGGTTCCAGACCGCTGTCAGGGTGATTATACCAAGCGCTTTTTCAGGCATTGCCGCCGCCTATATACTCGGCATATCCCGCGCAGTTGGAGAAACAATGATTGTGGCCATAGCCGCCGGTCAGCAGCCGAACCTGACATTGAACCCCATGGAACCCGCGGCAACCATTAGCGCGTATATCGTCCAGGTCAGCCTGGGAGACCTGCCACACGGAAGCATAGGATATCAGACCATATTCGTCGCGGGCCTGTCACTGATGCTGATCACCCTGATCTTCAATATTGTCGGCTACTTTCTGGCGAAACGATTCAGGGAGGTTTATTGATGCCTGAGCAGTCCATTGACGATATCCGCAGAATGATTGCGCGGCATAAACTGCGGGATCACATATTCGCCATAGTAGGCATCCTCTCACTCATGGTGGGGATTCTGACTTTACTGGCATTATTTACGGAGCTGGCAATTGAAGGAGCGCCGCGTATAGGCTGGAAGTTATTTGCCTCCTTCCCTTCCCGTCACCCGGAGGAAGCGGGGATACTTTCCGCATGGGTAGGCACAACTCTGATCATGCTGGTTACGGCCGCTTCCGCCGTTCCCCTCGGCGTAGCATCAGCCGTCTATCTTGAGGAATATGCCCGAAAAAACTGGCTTACCGCCATAATCGAGATAAATGTGACAAACCTGGCAGGCGTGCCGTCCATTGTTTACGGCCTGCTGGCGCTGGGGTTATTTGTCTATAAACTTGACTTCGGGCAGAGCATCCTTTCTGCCGGCCTTACACTTGCCCTCCTGATATTGCCGATTGTAATAGTGTCTGCAAGGGAGGCCATCCGCGCTGTTCCCGGGAGCATAAGGGAGGCGGCCTATGCCTTAGGCGCCACCAAATGGCAGACAGTGAGGGACCATGTCCTGCCGTATTCCCTTGGCGGGATACTTACGGGAACTATAATGGGACTGTCAAGGGCAATAGGAGAGACCGCCCCTGTCATCACCATCGGCGCTCTGACATTCATAGCGTTCCTGCCGCAGTCTCCTTTCAGCGGCGATTTCCCCTTCGTGTCCTTCAGGTGGCTGATGGACCCTTTTACTGTGATGCCTATACAGATGTTTAACTGGACATCCCGTCCAGAAGCGGCGTTTCAACATAATGCAGCTGCTGCCGGAGTAATCCTCCTGGTCATGACGCTCATAATGAATGGAATAGCTATTTACATAAGATACAGATTCAGAAAGAGGATAAAATGGTAGATGAAAAAATCAAGGCAGAGGTCAGGAACCTGAATTTTTATTACGGTTCGGTGAAGGCATTAAAAGATATAAACCTCAATATTGCCGAAAAAAAGGTTACCGCGCTGATTGGCCCGTCCGGTTGCGGAAAGACCACTTATCTCAGGTGCTTCAACAGGATGCATGACCTTTACCCTAACAACCGGTATGAAGGGGAAATAATCCTGCACCCGGATGCTCTTAATATCGCTGGCCCCGATATCGACCCCATAGAGGTAAGGATGAGGATCAGTATGGTATTCCAGAGGCCCAACCCTTTCCCCAAGACGATTTACGAAAACGTGGCCTATGGACCAAGGGTGAGGGGGATAAGGAGGAGGAGTGAGCTGGATGAAAGAGTTGAAAAGTCATTAAGGGGCGCCGCGATATGGGAGGAGGCAAAGGACAGGCTCCATGACCTGGCCTTTAACCTCTCAGGAGGTCAGCAGCAGAGACTCTGCATAGCAAGGGCCCTTGCTACCGATCCTGAGATACTTTTATTTGATGAACCTACATCGGCCCTTGATCCGATAGCTACGGCAAAGATAGAAGAACTGATCCTTGAGCTGAAGAAAGAAGTAACCATATTAATTGTGACTCACAATATGCAACAGGCTGCGAGGGTTTCAGACTACACGGCATTTATGTATATAGGAGAGCTGATCGAATTCGATAAAACGGAAAAGGTCTTCACAGTCCCGTCTCACAAGCTTACAGAAGATTACATAACAGGAAGGTTTGGATAGAGGGGACTGTCCCGATTTACGGACGGAGTGAAACGGAGTCGTAGAATAGGGACTGTCCCCGGTATTGAAATCAGCCACTTGGAGGAAACATGTCCGATACACACACAATAAGACAGTACGAAGAAGAGCTTCGGCAAATAAAGGAGAAGGTCCTTCGCCTGGGCGGCCTTGTCGAGGAAGGGATTGCTAATTCCATAAAGGCCCTGGTGGAAAGGGATACGCAACTGGCTGAAAGGACCATTGAAAATGACCATGTTGTGAACGGTCTGGAGGTTGAGATTGACGAGCTGTGCCTCAAGGTGCTGGCGCTGCGCCAACCTGCGGCTTCAGACCTGAGGCTTATCACAACAGCCGTAAAGATCATCACCGACCTTGAAAGGATCGGGGATATGGCTGTAAACGTCTGTGAAAGGGTCATGGAGCTCAACGATGAGCCGCCCCTGAAGCCTTATATAGATATACCAAGGATGGCTGTTGCGGCCCAGAGGATGTTGAAAGAGAGCCTGGATGCCTTTGTAAACGGGGACACAGACCTGGCCACAAAGGTCCTTAGGGAGGACGACTTTGTTGACGACCTTAACAGGCAGATATTTAGGGAGCTCCTGACATTCATGATGGAGGAACCAAACACCAAGGGAAAGGTGATAAGGCATATAAAACAGGCATTGGAAGGATGAAGGATAAAGGATGAGGGATGAATTTCAAATCAAAATCATAAATTCCATTCATCCTTCAGCCCTCATCCCTCATCCTTTTCGTTAACGTAGAATAGGGACTGTCCCCGGATTGTAACTATGCCCACTATCCTTATAATAGATGACGAACAGGACATCCTGGACCTTCTCTCCTATAACCTTAAGAAAGAAGGGTTCTCCACCCTTACCGCCAAAGACGGGATAAACGGGAAGGAAGCGGCCAGGAGTTCAAATCCGGACATTATAATCCTCGACCTCATGCTTCCAGGGATAGACGGACTGGAGCTATGCAGGATGTTGAAGAAAGACCCCAAAACTGCCTTGATACCGATAATCATGCTTACTGCCAGGGGGCAGGAGACCGATAAGATAACCGGACTGGAAACGGGAGCAGACGACTATGTGACAAAACCGTTCAGCGTAAGGGAGATTACGGCAAGGGTCAGGGCGATGCTCAGGAGGACCAGATCGGGGCGCGCTGTAAATGAGGTCTATGACTTCGGAGGGCTCCATGCAGACATCTCAACCCACGAGGTCAGGCTTAACGGAAGGGTTATAACGCTGAGCCCCCTCGAATTCAGGCTTTTAAACTGGAAAAGCTTAAAGACGAAAAAGAGCAGAGAGAGGCCATCCTTGCCAGCATGGAAGAGGGGGTTATAGTCACAGACCCTAAAGGGAACGTTACAATGGCCAACAGAAAGGCTGAAGAGCTGTTCGGCAAAGAACTCCTTGAGAAAAGGGTTGTTGAGATATCAAGGAACCCTGAGCTTCACAGGATCATTGAGGAGGGGAGTGAAAAGGGAGAGACGGTAGCAGGTGAGATAACTATTGCTGTCCAACATCCCATAAGCCTCTCAGTGACAATGACCCCTCTCATTCGCAATACTGAAAGGCTCGGTTCGGTCATAGTCTTCCATGAGATAACTCTGCTCAAAAAACTTGAGACCATGAGGATAGACTTTGTGGCCAATGTGTCCCACGAGCTTAAGACTCCGCTGACCGCCATTAAAGGGTTTGCTGAGACATTAAAGGAAGGGGCCATTAACGACAAGGAACACGCCGCCAGGTTTGTTGATATAATAAAGGAGAATGCCGACAGGCTCTCAAGGCTTGTAGAAGACCTCCTGACCCTGTCCAACATCGAACTGGGTAAGGTAAGCTTTGATATAAGGGATGTAGATGTGGAGGAAGCAGCAAGGATCGTTATTTCAACCCTTGAACCAAAGGCAAAGGCAAAGGGGCTAAGCCTTGAACTGGATATTGAAAAAGGGGTCCTTGCCCTTTCCGACAAAGACAGGCTGGCTCAGATACTTTTAAATCTCGTTGACAACGGTATCAAATTTACAGAAAAGGGGAGCGTGAAGATACAGGCACGCTCTATTTCGGAATTCGGAATTCGGAATTCGGAATTAATAGAAGAGAAATACTCCGCAATCCGCAATCCGCAATCCGCATTTATAGAGATTTGTGTCACTGACACCGGACCCGGAATACCTCCAAAGGATGGGTGAAACCGGCCTGGGACTTGCCATTGTAAAGCACCTTGTAGCTTCAATGGGCGGGAAGTTAAGTATTGAAAGTGAACACGGCAAAGGAACAAGGATAAGCTTTACCATGCCTCCGGCAGAAATACAAAGGATGAACTCCCCCCAACCCCCTCTTTAATTAAAGAGGGGGTGCCAAAGGCGGGGGCGTTATGTGCTTTATCACTCAACTATATTCACCTTTATCGAAAGCTCGTCCAACTGCCTCTTCCCGACCTTTGAAGGGGCATCTGTCATAAGGCATGTCCCTTTTTGGGTCTTGGGGAACGCTATGACGTCCCTGATGGAGTCAGAGGCTGTTAGTATAGCAATAAGCCTGTCGAGTCCGAATGCTATCCCTCCATGCGGCGGGGCGCCGAACTCAAGGGCCTCCAGGAGGAAACCGAACTTCGCCCTCCCCTCCTCTTCACTTATCCCAAGCATGGTAAAGATCAGAGACTGGACGTCCTGGCGGTTGATCCTGATACTCCCCCCGCCTATCTCTGTGCCGTTCAGCACAAGATCGTAGGCCTTTGCCCTGGCCTTTTCAGGATGCTCCATAATATGCGGCATGTCCTCGTCCATAGGAGCGGTAAACGGGTGATGAACAGCTACATACCTCTTTTCCGCCTCGTCAAATTCAAGAAGAGGGAAATCTGTCACCCATAGGAAGTTAAATATGCCCTTGTCTATCAGTCCAAGCTTATGACCCAGATGCACCCTAAGCCTGCCGAGGAGCGTATTTGCAACCTTGCAGCTATCGGCAGCGAACAGGAGGAGATCGCCAATCTCAGCGCCTGACCTCTCGTTTACCCCCTTTATCTCATCCTCTGTAAGGAACTTTGCAATAGGCGACTGCCAGCCTTCTGCCGTCACCTTGACCCATGCAAGACCCTTTGCGCCGTGTGATCTGGCAAATTCTGTAAGGAGATCTATCTCTGCCCTGGAGATGGAACCGCCGCCCCTGACATTAATAACCTTCACAACCCCGCCCTTTGAAAGAGGGTCTGCAAAGACCTTAAATGAGGAGTTCTTCACCATATCGGATATATCCTTCAACTCCATCCCGAACCTTGTATCCGGGGCATCAAGCCCGAACCTGTCAACCGCCTCTTTGTATGTGAGCCTTGAGAAAGGGGTGTCAGGTCTGACTCCCCTGGCCTCATGGAAGACCTCTCCGATCATCTCCTCCATCAGCCCCATGATATCCTCCATCTCTATGAATGACATCTCTATATCTATCTGGGTGAACTCAGGCTGCCTGTCTGCCCTGAGATCTTCATCCCTGAAACACCTTACGACCTGATAATATTTATCAAACCCTGAAACCATCAGAATCTGCTTAAACAGTTGCGGTGACTGCGGGAGCGCATAGAACATACCTGGACTCATCCTGCTCGGGACAAGGAAGTCCCTTGCGCCTTCAGGCGTGCTCTTTGTGAGCATTGGCGTCTCTATCTCAAGGAAACCCGCCCCACTCAGAAATCCCCTGAGCTTCTGGACTACCTTGTGGCGCAGAATGATCTTGCTCTGGATAATCGGTCTCCTCAGATCCAGGTAACGGTATCTCAGCCTGAGGGTCTCTGCCGAATCAAGGTCGTCCTCTATTGCAAAGGGCGGAGTCTTAGATTCGTTAAGCACCTTAAGTGAATCGGCTACGACCTCTATCTCACCTGTCTTCAGATTGGGATTCACAGTCCCTTCCGGCCTCCTTGAGACCTTTCCCTTTATGGCTACGACAAACTCACTCCTGAGGGAATGGGCCTTTGCATGTGATGCAGCCCCGGATTCCGGGTTAAAAACGACCTGTGTAAGCCCTTCCCTGTCCCGAAGGTCTATAAATATGAGACCTCCGTGGTCCCTTCTCCTCTGTACCCAGCCCATTAGAAGAACATCCTTGTCAACATTTGAGGAATTAAGCTCTCCGCAATTGTGGCTCCTCTTCCATCCTTCCAGCGATTCTGCCAAGATTACCTCCGAAAAATTTGTTATGGTTGGAATTTATCAGAAAGAAGGGGTTTAGACAATATCTTTTTCGATTGAGCCTCTTGCAAAATGCTTCATATATGAGCCTCTTGCAAAAGTCCTTAACCACAGGTACACCGAGAAAAGATGAGAGGCACAGAGGACAAAATTATAATATTTAAGAAAAACCTCTGTGTTTCTCTGATTAATCTCCGTGAACTCTGTGGTTCAAATAGTTTTGCAATTGCCTCATATTTAACCAC
>JACQYJ010000029.1 GCA_016208525.1 Deltaproteobacteria bacterium
GAAGAAGAGATGCTTACCAGAGAAAAGGACATGGGAGAATATCTCTTCTTAGGTTTGAGGATGATGGAAGGGATTAGTCTAAAGGATTTTGAAGAGAAGTTCGGGATCGAAATAGAAACTGCCTATCCAGATGCACTCAATGAGCTAACGGAGAAGGGGTTATTGGAAATAACTCAAGGTCATTTAAGGCTCACGAAACAGGGGCTGTTGCTGCTAAATGATGTGTCGGTCAGGTTTGTATAAGACCTTAATCCTGCAATCCTCATTCAACGACCAAAAAGCAGTCCTCATAGACGAAGTCAACAACCTTACAATCTTAATATCAGTCCTACCGATAGGACAATATTACACAGTCCTTTTCATGCTATTGAAAAACATGGCACAATTCCCCTTTCTGAGATGACTTCTATGTTTAAAAATCGCCATTTGCACAGACCTCTCCATTTGGCCTCATCCTCGGATGGCAGCAAGCTGGTTGCCGTGGTAAATGGTGGACTTGGCGGCCAGATTTACACGTCCACAGATTCAGGGCTAACATGGACTGCGCGTGATTCAAGCAGAACTTGGTACTCTGTTGCCTCCTCGTCGGACGGGACAAAGCTGGTGGCTGTGGAATATGGCGGCCAGATTTACACATCGATCCCGACGACAATTCAAAGCACAACAGCAGGGACAGCGGGCTCGATCAGCGGGGCGTAGTATGACGCCATTGAATTGCAATATATCGGGAACAGTACGTTCATGGTCCTGAGCTATGCGGGGTATCTGACGGTGCAGTAGGGGAAGAGGGGATGAAAATAGGGTCTTCCGGCTTTTGTGCAGGTAACCAACCCATCCCCCTCTCAATCTCCCCCTTGAAGGGGGAGAAGTAATATTCCCTCGCCTTCAAGGGTTTATGCCCTGTGGGTAGAGGGTTAGGGTGGGGATGGGTAAATGGTTTAAGCGGGAAAACAGAGACAGGTTTCAAACCAGTCTCTACAATCTTGACAATCCCATACGGACAATACATATTAATACATATAGTAATGCACATTGTCATTGGAGGACACATTATGAGGACAACATTAAATATCGAAGATGAATTGCTTAACAAGGCACAAAAGCTTACCGGCATTCACGAGAAAACTTTTCTTGTCAGGCTTGGGCTTGAGGCATTGATAGCAAGAGAAAGTGCAAAAAGGCTTGCAAAACTTGGTGGAACCGAAAAAGGATTGAAACCTGTCCCTCGTAGAAGTTAACCTGGACTTCAGAATGGCGGGAGCGGCATAAGGGGCTGTAAAGGCTTAACCAGAAGAGTACTGGTTATTCCTTAACGACCCCTAATCTCATCCTCCGTATTCAGTTCCAAACAGATACCAGTCAGGGATTGCCCAGATGTTTTTCCTGACCTCTGCTATCTCGCTGCCTTTGTATACAATGATTCCAAATTTAGCTTTTCCCGGATGCTCTTTAATAAAGGCTTCGATATTGCGGGCATCTGCGGACGTTGCTCTGTCATTGGCCTTGACCTCAACAGGGACAATCTGCCCTTCCCCTGCTATGAGAAAATCTATTTCCATCCCGGCGCTTGTCCGATAGAAAAAAAGCTCAGGCTCCACTGGCTGAAGCTGTTTCCATTTGATAAGCTCTGAGAAGACCCAGGTTTCGTAAGACGCCCCTTTATTTATAGTGATATCCCCAAGTATGACCCTGTTTAATCCCACGTCAGGAAAGTACAGCTTAGGGCTCTTGATGAGCCTCTTCCCTGCATTCTCAAAGTATGGCGGCAACAGAAAACACTGGAAAGATATATTGAGAAGGTTAAGGTATCTCTTCACCGTATTTACGGCAAGAGAGACGTCCCTTGCAACCTCGCTTACAGAAAGGATATTTGCCGTCCTGCTGCAAAGCAGTTTCTGGACAGTTGCAAACAGATCTATGTCTGCCACCTGCCCTATATCCGAGATGTCGCGCTCAAGGTAGGTCTTGCGATAGTCTTTAAGCCAATTCAACTTGTCAGCAGGTTCTTTCCTGCTCCAGACGGGAGGGTAACCGCCCCATGCCAGGCTTTCATCCCTGACCCTGATAAGATTCCTTATCCGGCTCGGTGAAAGTGTATAAAACTCCCCTGTCAGCCTGCCAGGCATCTTATTCTTCTGCCATAATTGGGTCAATAATGGAGTTCCACTTTTACCGGTCAGCTCGTGGATGGATAGCGGATACATATGGCATAGGGCTACCCGACCTGCAAGGGTCTCCCTGATATTCTTAAGAAGGAGGAGCTGAGAAGATCCTGTCAGGATGAAGGTCTTGTTGGAGCCGCCATTTTTCTTTCTCTGCCTGTCTATCACGAGCTTTAAAGGGTCGAAAATAGACGGAATCTTTTGCACTTCGTCAAGGATTACAAGGGGTGTCTCAATTGTTTCAAGGATGGAAACTCCGGCTTTCTGAAAACGCTGTCGCTCGTCAGGATCATCAAAAGAGATATAGGTAAAAGGCAGGTCAAGGGTTCCCGGTAATTGAAACTCGCAAAGGGTTGTTTTTCCCGTCTGCCGTGCCCCGGTAATTACGATAACCGGGTCTTGTTTCATTCGGGAGGCGATAATTGGGAGGATGTCACGATTAAAATAGTCCATGAGGCAAATCTATCAGTGTTATTGCAAAATTGCAAGGTAATTTTGCAGAAGCATTTTCCCCTCTTTAACACTACCGGCGGATTCTCCGCCGCCAGTGATCAGACCCTCTTCGTCAGTTCCGCCCAGTCCTTCTTCAGGAAGAGGGTAAGCAGAATCCCGATAGTAAAGATGAATAGACCGGTGAAAAGTATCCAGACACCTGGGTCTTTGATTACGTCAAAGGCAACATAAAATCTGCCGTTTGGCGCCTGCTGGAAGTCTGTGGCATAGAATGCGAGCCCCTTGTAAATGAGCGGGGAGTTTACCTGGATCACCTTTTCTGCTACCACCTTATTTTCTTCTAAAAGTCTCACATAACTCTTCATCTCCTCAGGGTATCCATACCTGTGCATCCTGACGTCAAACCTGTCAAGGAGAAGGTAGAGTCCTCTGCTGTTCGGCACCACCATTGCAACTCCTTCGGCAATAACATTTCCATGCGACTTAAATCCCCCTGTGCTGCCGACCAGGTGTCCTATCAGGGCTATCAGGAAGCCGATATGGGCAATATACGGGTAGAATGGGGCAAGAGACCTCTTCTTCTTGAACAGTGACGGGTCCTCTTCCTCCATATCCTTCCCGCCGATGGTGACCTTTTCGATCTGTTCCCTGAAATAGAACCTGCATATCGGGATAAGCCTGTCTATGCTGCAAACCAGGGTGTTTATCGCGAAGATAAAGACAAGGAAGACCAGGAGGGGTATCCACCAGGCGACCCCTAAATGCAGGGAGCCAGTATTCAGCCACCAGTCAACGAGCACCATGCGGTCAATCCCGCTGTAAATGTCACGGTTTCCAATTAGAACGAGGGATCCAGCTACGACATCTATAGTGATGGCATAGGTGAGGTAAAGGGTCAGGCGGATGGACGAAAAGAAAGACCATATCTTCTGCATTTTTGTAAACTAACATATACAGAATTTATTGACAAGGAACTAAATTAGGTTCAAAATTGCACGAGGTATGCAGAAACACAGCCTCATTTTAAAAATCATTATAGTTGAGAAGCTTTTCCTCGGTGTCCTTTTCGCCGCTCTCAGCTTCAGTATGCTTACCCTCCTGAGCAAGGACATGATGGTCTTTACAGACCAGATGATTGTCTTCCTGAACCTGGATATTGAAAAAAACTATGTCCAGGATATTCTTGAGTGGTTAATAAAGATCAATGGAGGGACCATCGTCGGGATATCCGCAGGGATGCTCGTCCTGGGCGTCCTGAACCTTATGGAGGCATACGGCCTGCACAGAAGACGCCGCTGGGCCGAATGGCTGACCGTTATTGCCACCTCCCTTTTTATACCTCTCGAACTTTATGAGGTTATACAGAAGCAGACATCAGTCAGGGTCGGAGCACTGGTACTAAACGTGGCCATTGTCTATTACCTTGCCAAACATAAGGAACTGTTTCCGAAAAAAATGTTCCGGCCTGTGTAATCAAGATTGACGCACTCGGAAAAAGTCTTTTCTGCGGTTCGACAAGCTCACCACGAACGGAATAAAGTCAATAATTTCAAGCAGCCCGCCGTTCGCCCTGAGCTTGTCGAAGGGTGATTTGTGACTTTTTACGACTTCGTCAAGATTGACAACATCACATTCATCTAATATGCTTGCCCTGAAGATTCCATCTGCTGATTTGCAGGAAATCAAACGTAAGGAGGTAACAGAACATGAATAAGGTAGTTTATTACTGTCTTGCAGCATTGTTAATTTTCACAGGTTGTGTAAGCACCAAGGCCCATAAGATGGTCTTGGATGAATCGGAGGCGAGACTGACCCAGCTTGAGAATGCAAAGAAGGAGTTGGAGCAGAACAAGAACACCTTAGAAGCCTCAAATTTGGCGCTTGAAGCCTCCAGGCAGGCAAACGACAAGCTCAAAAAGGAGATGGCCGACCTCGCATCAGCAAAGGACACTGAGATATCTTCAAAGGAGAAAGAGATAGCCGCACTTATTGGTCAACTTGAAGAGCTGTCCAGCAAGGGGATAATGACCTCAAAGGCCACAGAGGAGCTTAAGCAGGAAAGGTACCGCCTCTCTGCATCGGATAAAGCAAAGGCTTTAGAGATAGAAGGGCTTAAGCTGGAACTGGCAAATACAATTAAACTTAAAGATGAAGAGATTGCAACTCTCAGACAACAGATGAATTATCTGAACAGAGAGGTTGAAAGGCTCAAGTTGAAGGCCGGGGAGATAAGCTCTGAAAAGGAAAAGGAGCTTGCTAATATCAAGAGTACATACGAGACTCTCGTAAAGGAGATGCAGAAGGAGATTGAACAAGGGGATATAAAGATAACCCAGGCGGTTGACAGGCTTTCAGTAAATCTGGTCGAAAAGATACTGTTCGATTCAGGAAAGGCGGAAATAAAGCCGGAGGGGTTAAAGATACTCAAAAGGGTTGGAGACATATTGAAGGGTGTCAGTGGAAAGCAGATCGGGATTAAGGGACATACTGATAACGTCCCAATAGGCGCTAAAATAAGGCACAAATACCCGACCAACTGGGAACTCTCAACCACGAGGGCCACAAATGTCGTCAGGTACCTTCAGGATACGGTAGGCGTGGACCCCAATATGCTTTTCGCCGCTGGTTTCTCAGAATACAGGCCTGTTGCCATCAATAAGACGAAGGAAGGAAAGGCCCAGAACAGGAGGATAGAGATAGTCCTGCTTCCGAAAGATATAGAAAGCGTGCTGGAAGATCTGAAAAAATGAAGATAATTGCCTTCGGCGACATCCATGAACGACTCAAGACGTTTAACCTTCTTGAACATGAGATATCCCCGGCAGACCTGGTTATTATATCGGGGGACCTGACCCAGTTTGGAAACGAGGAAAAGGCCGCCGGCGTCATCAAGGTCGTCAGGGGGATAAATCCCAACATCCTGGCCCAGGTTGGGAATCTCGACAGTCTCGAGATAGATCGCTACCTTACAAGGGAAAGGATAAATATACACGGAAGGGGAAAGATTATAGAGGAAGTCGGGATATTTGGTTGCGGAGGGAGCGGGGCCACTCCTTTTCACACGCCCGTTGAGTTCAGTGAGGTTGAATTAAAGGGCTTTCTGGTAAGCGGTTACAACGATATACAGGATGCTGCGCTTAAGATAATGATCTGCCATACACCCCCGCTAAATAGCGAAGTTGACATTATCCCCTCAGGGGCCCATGTGGGGAGTGCGGCTGTAAGGGAGTTTATACAAAAGTATCAGCCGGACCTCTGTATAACAGGGCATATCCACGAGTCCAAAGGCGAGGACGCCATTGGGAAGACAAAGATTATAAACCCAGGGCCATTTTTTGAAGGCGGGTATGTTGTGATTAATGCGGGAAACGGGAAGTTAGAGGCAGAGCTTAGATATTTCACGTAAGACCATATCATCCGCAGATTTCGCAGATTACGCCGATTGCACTGCCCTAATCTGTGGAATCTGTGTAACCTGTGGATAAAAAGGGTTTCTATGCCTGAAAAACAGAGATTTGGCGAAAAGTTGATAACAAAGGCATTTAGCCGTTTCCCGTTTGTTGCAGAGATGTGGGCAAAAAAGTTCGAGGCCGAGAGAGTCGACGGCATACCTTGGACACCCCTTGAAAAAGAGATATCCAGATGCAAAATCGGGATTGTAACCACAGCAGGCGTCCATCTTAAGAACCAGCAACCCTTTGATATGGAAGATGTGGATGGAGATTCCACCTTCAGGGAGGTCCCGCGAGATGCCTCAAAATCAGAGATTACCATTACCCACAAGTATTACGATCACACCGATGCAGACAGGGACATAAACATTGTTTTTCCAATAAACAGGCTCCTTGAGATGAAGGAGAGGGGCGAGATAGGTGAGTTGGCCGAATTCCATTACAGCTTCATGGGACACATACTTGGCAGACACCTGAAGACGCTGGTAGAGGAGACTGGGCCGGAGGTGGCCCGAAAATTAAAGTCAGCCGGCGTTGACGTGGCGCTCTTGACCCCCGGCTGAGGGGTATGCAACCAGTCCGTTGGACTGGTCCAGAGGGAGATAGAGAAGGCAGGGATACCGACCATATCGGTATCTATCCTGAGAAAACTTACAGAAGAGGTAAAGCCTCCCAGGGCCGTATTCCTGAGATGGCCCTTTGGGCACCCGCTTGGCGAACCTTTCAATACTCCTCAGCAGACAACAATCCTGAGAGAGGCGTTTAAGGCCCTGAAAGAGATAAAGGAGCCCGGCGCTATCATAGACCTTCCCTACAGGTGGAAAAGAGAGAAGTATCACTTGTAGAACCGGATATCTCCACTTATACGCGGCTTCTGATACTCCCAACGTTGATTTAGTTTCCTGTTTTAAGCCAATTCTGGTATTATTCCAAGCCTAAAATCAACCTCAGACATTCCAAGGAATGATTCATTCGTAAAAAACTTATGCTCACGCAAAGTCGCAAAGATCGCAAAGTTAATAGATTGATACCTAAATCCTGCAATCGAACCACAGAGCACACGGAGGAAACCCTTTAATACCAAAAGAAAAAACTTCTGAGGCAATTGCAAAACTATTTGAACCACAGAGTTCACAGAGATTAATCAGAGAAACACAGAGGTTTTTCTTAAATATTATAATTTTGTCCTCTGTGCCTCTCATCTTTTCTCGGTGTCCTCTGTGGTTAAGGACTTTTGC
>JACQYJ010000039.1:0-1511 GCA_016208525.1 Deltaproteobacteria bacterium
TCCATCACCCCTTCCATCTCCTCGCAAACCAGTTGCTTCATAATCTCCAGCTCTCCTTCAGGGACCTCGAAGACCAACTCGTCATGCACCTGGAGGATCATGAGGCTCTTAAGATTTTCTTTTCTGGTACGGTTGGAGATGTTTATCATTGCAAGCTTTATGATATCTGCCGCTGTCCCCTGTATGGGGGTGTTTACAGCCGTTCTCTCGCCGAACTGTCGCAACGCCACCTCCTTGCCTGAGAGTTCAGGTATAGGCCTCTTCCTTCCCAGCAGAGTCCTCACATAACCCTTCTCCCTGGCGTCGCGCAGGGTGCTTTCTATAAAGGCGCTCACCCCCTTGTAGTGCTCAAAATAGGAGTCTATGTGCCTCTTTGCATCCTTCTGCGATATCCCCAGGTCTTTGGAAAGGCCGAAGGGGGACATCCCGTAGATAATCCCGAAGTTCACCACCTTCGCCATCCTCCTCATCTCTGACGTTACAAGCCCCGGCATGATCCCGAAGACCTCTGCCGCAGTCCTTGCATGGATATCCTCACCTTTTTTGAAGGCCCCTATAAGTAAGGGGTCTTCGGACATGTGCGCCATGACCCTGAGCTCTATCTGGGAGTAGTCCGCCGAAAGGATTAGTCTCCCCGGCTCGGCAGTGAAGGCCTCCCTTATCCTCCTTCCAAGGTCGGTCCTTATAGGTATGTTTTGAAGATTAGGCTCGCTGGAGGAGAGCCTCCCTGTGGCTGTAACTGTCTGATTGAGGGATGTATGGACTCGTCCTGTCTCAGGATTTATCATTGAAGGGAGGGAGTCTATATATGTGGACTTGAGCTTGGCAAGAGTCCTGTACGTCAGTATCTCGGCAGGGAGTTCATGTATCGCTGATAACTGTTGCAACACCTCAACGTCAGTGGAATACCCGGTCTTTGTCTTCTTTATAGCCGGAAGTTTCAACTTCTCAAAAAGGATTTCAGAAAGCTGCTTCGGGGAGTTTATGTTGAACTCCTGCCCAGCCAGGGAATAAATCTTATTCATCAGCAGCAGGAGGTCCCTGTCCACCTCCTTTGACATCCCGGAGAGAAAGGCGCTGTCCACCGTGACGCCGTTCATCTCAATCTCTGCAAGGACCCTGACCAGCGGTATCTCCACCTGATAAAAAAGCTCTTTCAGCCCTTCGTCCCTGAGTCTGTCGGAGAGGATCTCCTTCATCTCGAATATCGCCTCTGCCGCGCGGCAGGCGGAGTCTATCCTGTTCTTTTCATCTGACCCCTGGCCACTGGCCCCCGGCCACTGTCCTGTAATATTCTTCCCCAGGAACTCCAGAGCAATGGCCTCCAGGGTCTGCTCAGACCTCACCGGGTTTATAAGGTAAGACGCAACCATAGTGTCAAACATCGGCTCAGCCAGCTCCACACCCTGCTTTTTTAACAGTATCATCTCCTTCTTCAGGTCATGGCCGACCTTTCCAATGTTAGATTCAAACAGTTGCTTAAGCGATGAAGAGGCTATTCTAAATCCCCC
>JACQYJ010000039.1:1554-7511 GCA_016208525.1 Deltaproteobacteria bacterium
CCCTTGATCCCCCTTTTTCAAAGGGGGAAATAAGAGGTTTTCTCCCCCTTTGGCAAAGGGGGGTGAGGGGGGATTTTCAGAAGGAGCCACTGGGATATAAAACGCCTCTCCATCCCTTGCCAGCGCCATCCCTGTGATCCTTCCAAGGATCGGATCGGGATTGTCAGATAACAGCTTAAGCGCAATATCCTTCTCTCCAGCCATCTCTGCAACAAGCCTGCCAACATCCCCTTCCGACCCGGCCACCTTATGCTCCTTCACAGATATTTCAGGGGCGGCCATCTTAAGCATGGAGCTGAACTCCAGCTCTTTAAGGAGGGGAAGAAGCTTTTCATTGTCCGGTTCCGGCCTGGAAAGGTCCTTGTATTCAGTGTCAATAGGGATATCGGTCTGGATGGTTGCAAGAGATCGGCTCAGCCTCGCCAGTTCGGCATTCTCCTTCAGGTTCTGTTTAAGCTTCGGCTTTGTTATCTTTTCAACATTGGCAAGGAGATTTTCTATTGTGCCATACTCGTCTATAAGGGCCTTAGCGGTCTTCTCCCCGATCCCTGGAACTCCAGGGATGTTGTCGGATGAGTCACCCATGAGTCCCATGACCTCTACAACCCTTTCCGGCTCGGTCCCGAAGCGTTCCTTCACGTCATCAACGCCAAAGTACCTGTTCTTGAGGGTGTCATAGATCCTTATATGGGGCGATATTATCTGGAATATGTCCTTGTCGCCGGTGATTATGATGACCTCCAGTCCGTCCTTCTCCGCCTTTTTCGCTATGGTCCCTATTATGTCGTCGGCTTCAACGCCTTCCATGATAAGGACAGGGATATTGAAAGCCTCGACCATCCTGTGGATGTAAGGTATCTGCCTTGTTAGGGGGTCCGGCATGGAAGGCCTGTGGGCCTTGTAGTCCTCATATTCAATATGCCTTCTGGTTGGGCCTTTGGAGTCAAAGGCAATGGCGAGGTAATCGGGCGCCTCTTCTTTTATCACCTTCATCAGCATGTTTGTGAAGCCGTATACGGCGTTGGTAGGAATCCCTCTGGAGTTGGAAAGATGGGGAATGGCGAAGAACGCCCTGTAGATATAAGAGTTCCCGTCAATCAGATAAAGTTTTTTTCTCGACATTGGGTGAATATAGCGTAAAAAGGGGGGTTTTACAACCCTGCAGGAGAGCGGCGCTCATTCGAGTTTCGCATTATCCGGAGAAACTCTGGCGGGCAGAGAAGATATGATCCCTTTGCCGGCCAAAACTGCTAAAAATGCATCCACTACCCTGGGGTCAAACTGAATTTCAGACATTCTTACAAGCTCGTCAACCGCGTCAAGAGGTTGCACCGGCATGCGATAAGGCCTCATGGTGGTTGTCATGGCCTCATAGGCATCTGCAACAGCCAGTATCCTGGAACCAAGAGGGATATCCTCCCTGCTCAATCCGACGTGATATCCTTTCCCATTATAAAATTCATGATGATGTCTAATGATCGTCCCAACGTCCCGAAAATCCACTATCCCTTCCAGTATCTTGACGCCTATCTCAGGATGACCTTTCATAATCAGGTATTCTTCGTCTGTCAATTTTGAAATCTTCAAAAGGATATGGTCGGGGATACCGATCTTTCCTATATCGTGAAGGAGGGCCGCCCTGTAAACCGTCTCTACATAGTGATCAGATAGGCCAAGTTCAACGGTTATTGAGCGGCAGTAATCAGCCATTCGCATAGCATGGCCTGCCGTATAAGGGTCCCTGGCCTCTATGGTACTGGCCAGTGTGGCAATAATGCCTATGTATGAAGATTCCAGCTTTTCGTATAACCTGGCATTTTCGATGGCAATACCTGCCTGCCCGCATAAGACAGATACCATCTCCATATCGGAATGGGTGAATGGACGCACTTCCGTTACCTTTGCCAGGTTTAATACGCCAAGCAGGTCTCCTTTGATGATGATCGGCATACACAGGGCAGACCTGATCTCCCGCTTATTCATCATCTCCTGCAACGCAGGGTCTAAATCCATCCTATGGTCCAGAAGGAGCGGGGTCATATTTTCCGCAACCATGCCTGCAATACCCTCACCAGGCCTTATCTTTACAGTCTCAGATGTATCAATATCAACACCCATATATGCCTTCAGAGAAAGGCTGCCGTCTTCCTTGTTCATGACCATCAAAGATGCCCTCTCTGCCCCTGTATATTTTGATGCCTCCCTTACAATAGTGTCCATGAGACGCTCTATGTTCAGCTCGCTTAAAAGCCTTTTATTCACTTCAAATAATGGAAGGAGGGCCTTAAGTTTTATATTCTCCTTGGCTATGTTACTCTTTCTAAGGGCATCCGTTACGGCCTCTATAAGCTCCTTAGGAGTAAACGGCTTCATCACGAACCCCTCTGTCCCATGCTTCAAGGATTCGATGGCAATATCAATGGTGGCATGCCCTGTTATTACAATAATCGGGGTCTCAGTGGAAACCTCCTCTCTTACCTTCTGAATCAGGGCCATCCCACCCAGCTTTGGCATCTTGATATCCGTTATCACAAGGTCAAAAGAGTCCTTCTTAACCTTGCCATAACCGTCCTCGCCATCAACGGCAGTAGTAACCATGTACGCTCTCTACTTCAATCTTGCCGCCATGTTTCTCTATAATCCCGTGGCTTACAGACAACCCCAGCCCTGTCCCTTTTGTCCCAGGCTTTGTTGTAAAAAACGGGTCAAAAACTTTATTTATTATCTCCTTCGGAATACCGCACCCTGTATCCTTGATATGGATATTTGCCCATCCGTTTGACGTTGTAACGTCAATCTTCAGATCGCCGCCATCGGGCATAGCATGGAAGGCATTATTAAACAGGTTCAGCAAGACCTGCTTCATCTGGGCCACATCTATGGAGACCAGTGGGGAATTATCCTGTCTGTATTCTTCTACTATGCGGACATTTGCAACCTTTGCGAGGTGAGAAACAAGGTTTAATGTATCTTTTATGACATCCACAACGGAAACCACTTCCATTCTCGGCTCTGTCTGCCTTGCAAAATCAAGGAGGTTCCTTACAATATACCGAATCCGCATAGTCTCATCATAGATGATATGCAACCTCTTCTGTCCCGGGTCTGTATCAGGCATATCATCCATCAGCATCGAGGTATGTGTAAGAACGCCCGTCAGGGGGTTGTTTATCTCATGGGCCACATTGGCTGACAGCTCGCCAAGAGATGCCAGCCTGGCGGTACGAACCAGCTTATCCTGAGCCCTTTCTATCTCTTCCAGCTGCTTTTTAACCCTTTCATAGAGCATGGAGTTTTCTATGGCGGTACCGATAAGGCCTCCGATGGAATGGAGGAGATCTGCCTCGTCAGGCGTGAATGGATGGGTATCATAGGAGGCGATATTCATTACTCCAAGGGTCGTCTCCTTGGAAGACAATGGAAGACTCGCAAAGGCCTTAAACCCCTCGTCCCAGACAGCGCCCCTCGAAATTCTGGGGTCTCCGGAGATATTTTCCTGCATAATAGGCTTCCCGGAAATGGCCACCTTGCCGGCGATCCCTTCTCCAGGCTCCAATAAATCTATCTTTTTAACAAACCTGTCATCTACCCCTTTATGGGCAGCAACCTTAAAAAGACTGCTATCCTCATTTGGCAGATATATCCAGCCGGCCTTCATCCCTGTTACTTCCAATACTTCTTTCAGCGCATCCTGCATGGTGCTTTGAAGATCGAGGGACTGATTGACGGCACATGCAACCGAATTAAGCGCAGAAAGCTCCTGCACATGCCGCATAATCTCTTCATCTTTTTTCTTGAGGGAGCCCACCATCAAATTGAAGGAGGCAGCAAGGTGACCTATCTCATCAACAGCATCAATATCCAGCCGCTCGTAAGCGCCGCCTTCTTCTATCGCCTCCACGCCCTGCTTAAGCCTTAATAACGGCCCTGTTATCCTCTTCGCCGCAATATAGGTGACAAGAAAGGCAACGGAGAGGAAAAGGAGTGTGATAGATATGCTGGTCCAGATAATCTCTTGCAGGCGCGCCGTGATTCCATTCAAAGAAAGACCTAACCGCACCACTCCAATAAGCCTTTTCGCACCTTGCTCATTAGAAACGGCAGCATCGCGTATAGAGCCTTCGGCCTATGTATCTATAACCAGATCTTCGCCCTTGAACCCTTTGGATACCAGAACAGGCGCCCAGAATTCATATATTTCGGTTTTGTTATATGCCGTTTCCTGCCAGAAAGATACCGGTTTCTCGTCAAGCCTCTTTATTAAATCCCGGGTAATATCGGGTATAAAACCCTTTTCATTTGTCTGGACAGCTATAACCTTCCCCTCAAGGTTATAAACTACCGCATAAACAAAATCCTTTTCGAGACCTACATTTCTCTTTACAACAGGCTCAAGAAACTCACTGCTTTCTGTGAATATGCCAAGCTGACTGTCATGAGCAAAGTTCCCTACAATGGAAAGTCCTCTGGCGGCCATATCCTGCTTGAGAAGCTTCCCCTGCTGATATATTACGACTACCGTAAGAAAGATGGAGAGCGCAAGCAGAAGGGTAGTCAAAAACCAGAATACCTTTGCCCTGAACCCTTTGAAAATTCTGTCTGGTCTTATATTAGCCAAATACTGTAAACCTCTCTGTAACTACTCAGGTTGTTTAGACTGTAGTCTATTAGGTACTCCCTATCCACCTAAATACCTACAGACTATCCACCTGAGTAGTTAAACCTCTCTGTTATCTGAATACCTTGGCGGCCTTCCCGACAACCTTTTCCGGGATATTCAACCCAAGTTTTTCTGCTGTGTTCAAATTTATAGATAATCTGAGTTTTCTTGGTTTGGGGATAGTGATATTGCTTGCGTCTTCGCCCATCAGGATTCTCGTAGCTATCTCTCCTGCCTGCCTTCCCATGTCTTCGCTATCAAAGGTAAGGGCAAAGAGGGCGCCATTTTTGACATATTTTTCAGATATCCCAATAAGCGGAATCCTGTTTTTAAAGGAAAAAAGCAGCATATACTCCACCGATTCAGGTGTAATGGCTGTTGTATCAGGGAGCATCCACAAGGCATCGACCGTTCCTTCCAGTTGGTTGATGGCGTTTATGGCCTCAGCCCCTGTTTTAACCTTCCTGGATATCAAATGAACACCTAATTTTCCGGCAGCGGCTTCCGCCTCATTAACAGCAGACTGGCTTTTCGAGGGTTCGTAAATGACCCCGATCCGTCTGGCAGAAGGGACTACCTGCAAAAGAGCATTGAACTGCTCTTCCGGCGGGATATTCATATCTATGCCGGTAATGTTTGACCTTCCAGCCCCTATCACAGAATCAGCATTTAAGACAAATGTGTAGACTACAGGAACATTCCTTAATTCATCCTTGACCAGACGAAGGGCATCAGTGCCAAGGGTAAATACAAGGGCAGCCTGCCGGTTCTTTGAGATCACTATCGCAAGATAGTCACTATCACTGCTGAGAATATATTCGCTCACCTCTGCATCAACAGTCTCCCTGAATCCATTGACAGCTTCCTTATACGGAAGGATATCCATGCTTTTTATGGCAGAAACCTCCTTCGAGTTACTCAAGGCTGCGCACGTGAGGCTTAAAATAACCGTAACCGCCCATATTTTAACTCTAAAGTCATACATAACTATCCTCCAAGCTTGCTATCCGGGATTGAATCGGCGGGACCTCTTCGGGATTAATGTCGACATCAATTACCGTTGGTTTACCTGTTGCAATAATCCCGTCTATCATCTTTTTATTAATCTCCCCGGGTTTGGTAACCTTTACCCCCTGCGCGCCAAGGGCCTCTGCCATCTTTACAAAATCCACCCTTTGGAAACGCGATGCAAAGGCATCGGGAATGGATATCATCTTCCTTCCATGATAGATCATCCCGAAACCGGAATCGTTTAAGATTATCCATATCACCTGTTTATTATAATTCACTGCCGTCG
>JACQYJ010000040.1 GCA_016208525.1 Deltaproteobacteria bacterium
CGAACGGTGGTCTGGTTCAAATCATTGACTTTATTCCGTTCGTGGTGAGCTTGTCGAACCACAGAAAAGACTTTTTACGAATGAATCATACTTTGCCCTCAAAAGTAAATTACAGGAGGTCTTGATGGCTGCTATTATTGATGGGAAGGCTATTTCTGAAAAGATAAGGTCAGAGGTAAAGGCTGCGACCGAAAAACTTATAAAGGAAAAGGGCGTAACGCCGGGGCTCGCTGTTGTCCTTGTTGGAGACAACCCTGCGTCTAAGGTATATGTGGGAAGCAAGGAAAAGGCGTGCGGCGAGATGGGGTTCTACTCTGAGAAACATGTCCTTCCTGTCACTGCAAGCCAGGATGAGCTTCTTAAACTTATTGACAAGCTTAACAATGACAAAAATATCCACGGCATCCTTGTGCAACTCCCTCTGCCTGAGCAGATAAACGAGGATTTAGTACTTGAGGCCATATCCCCTGGAAAGGACGTGGACGGTTTCCACCCGTATAACGTCGGAAGGCTTGCAGTTGGAAAGCCACTCTTCCAGCCCTGCACACCCTACGGCATGATGAAGATGCTTGAATATTCCAATATCAGTGTTGAAGGCAAGCATGCAGTGATAATCGGACGCAGCAACATTGTCGGCAAACCTATCGCCCTTATGCTTTTACAGAAAAGCGCCACAGTAACCATCTGCCATTCAAAGACAAAAGACCTGAAAGCGGAAGTAAAGAGGGCGGATATCGTTGTAGCGGCCATCGGGAAACCTGAATTCGTAACAGGGGATATGATGAAAGAAGGCGCTGTAGTCCTCGACGTTGGAATCAACAGGCTCGAAAGCGGAAAGCTTGTAGGCGACGTGGATTTTGCATCAGCCGAGAAGGTCGCCTCAGCCATCACCCCTGTCCCCGGCGGCGTAGGCCCAATGACCATTGCAATGCTTATGTTCAATACGCTGGAGTCGGCAAAGAGGGTTTAACCTGAAAACTGCAAACCGCAGAGACCACAGAGAAGTAAAGGGTTTTAACTGGTTTTTGTTTTTGCAAAATCCTACCCAACGTTCCTTCAAGTTTTGGTTCTTTCTCATTTCAAGTGGGTAATCACCTTAAGTTCCCCCTCCCTTGACGGGATTTATGCCCTGTGGGTAGCGCAAGGGGAGGGGAAATACTCTACCCACTCAAAATGAGAAAGAGCCTTAAATATCCGCAGTGCGAATATCCTTGCACTGGCCAACACGCTCATTACCCCTTCCACTCCATCAGGAACTCCGTCAGCATCCTCACGCCAACACCAGTAGCGCCTTTGGGTCTGTACGGTCCCTCCTTGGAGTCCCATCCGGTTCCTGCAATATCCAGATGGACCCAGGGGTAGTCTACGAACTTCTTCAGGAATATACCTCCCGCAATGGTCCCTGCCTCCCTGGCCCCGGAGTTCTTGACATCTGCTATGTCGCTCTTGAGCAGATCCTCGTACTCCTCCCATAAAGGAAGCTGCCATACCCGCTCAGAAGCTCTCTCTCCTGCTTCCTTAATCATTGTCATCAGTTGCTCATCTGTTCCAAGCATCCCTGAAGCATGCCTGCCGAGGGCAACTACACATGCCCCTGTCAGCGTTGCTATGTCTATGACCGCCTTAGGTTCATATCTCTTTGCGTAGACCAGGGCGTCTGCCAGGATCAGCCTGCCTTCCGCATCTGTGCTTATTATCTCAATAGTCTTTCCGTTCGAGGCCTTCAGGATATCTCCTGGTTTGCAGGCAGTTCCGCTCGGCATATTCTCAGTAGCCGGAATAAGGCCTACCACGTTAACAGGGAGCTTCAGGCCTGCCATTGCCATGAATGCCCCCATGACCGCAGCTCCGCCCGCCATATCAGACTTCATGATCTCCATCTTCTCAGCAGGCTTTATGGAAATCCCTCCGCTGTCAAATGTTATGGCCTTCCCGACCAGGACAACCGGTTTCTCCTTTTTATTTCCATTGTATTCAAGGATTATAAACCTGGGCGGTTCATTGCTCCCCTGCGCCACGCCAAGGATGGAGCCCATCCCGAGCCTTCCCATCTCATCCCTGTCAAGCGCCTGGCATTTTAACCCGAAGTTATCTGCAAGGAGTTTAGCTGTATCCGCCATTATAGAAGGGGTCATCCGGTTTGAAGGTTCGTTCACCATATCCTTTGCAAAGTTAGCCGCCTCTGCAAGCACCTTTCCTGTAAAGGCCCCGTTCGATACCTGCTCAATCTCTTTTATGCTTTTTACCAGCAGGGTGATTTCCCTTATTTCCTTCTTGCCGTTCTCTTCATCGTTGGTTTTGTATTTCTTGAACCTGTAAAGCCCAAGGACAGCCCCTTCCATCACTGCCTGAGATGCCTCCTGAAGCGGCTTATACTCCTGATGGAGGGTCGTAGTAAACGATGCAAGGCCGAGTCCTGAAAGATATGCGGCAGATTTGCCGGATGCCTGCCTCAGTCTGTCTCTCGTAAACTTCTTTTCCTTGCCAAGTCCTATAAGCAATATCCTTGCAGCAGAAATCTTCCCCATTGCAGGCATCAGGTATATCTGGTTCAGCTTCCCCTTGAAGTCGCCGCTGTCAACAGCCTCTCTGATAGCTCCGCCAAGCGCCTTGTCCAGTGATGAGACATCCCTGCCCAACCTCTTGCTCCCCTCAAAAATCCCTGCAACAAGGGCTTCGCCCTTTGCCTCTTCCCGCCTTCCGACTTTGATCTTTACGTCCATAATTCATTCCCCCCCTCAATAATAATAGCGTATTGTCAAAATCTAACCACAGAGAACAGCTTTAATACAAAAGGAAAACCCCTGTGAGGCAATTGCAAAACTATTTGAACCACAGAGTTCACAGAGATTAATCAGAGAAACACAGAGGTTTTTCTTAAATATTATAATTTTGTCCTCTGTGCCTCTCATCTTTTCTCGGTGTCCTCTGTGGTTAAGGACTTTTGC
>JACQYJ010000036.1 GCA_016208525.1 Deltaproteobacteria bacterium
ACGGAGGCCTGCCGTTCATCCTGAGAAACTTCAATATCGGGGAGGTATGGGAAAGCGGGATCGAAGAGAAAAGCGAGGGTTATTCAGAGTTCAAAAGGGCAGTGAGAGAAAGGGGAGGGATTCACAAAAAGGTTGGAGACGGGGATCGTCTTTCTATTAACTCCGTATCGGTTGATGTAATCAATCCACCGAAAGGTTATAAGACAAACAGCGACAGGGATGCAAACAACAGGTCAGTTGTTCTGAAGCTTGCATATCGTAAAACATCTTTCCTGTTTACAGGAGACATTGAGAATGAGGCAGAGTCCCTGCTTTTGTCTAAAGGTAATGACCTGAAATGCACAGTTCTAAAGGTTCCGCATCATGGCAGCCTTACATCAAGCAGCATCGCCTTTCTGGACAAGGCCAGACCAGATAAGGCCGTATTCTCAGTTGGGCACAGGAACCAGTTTGGATTCCCTAAAGAGACCATAACCAGGAGGTATAAGGATATCGGAACATCTATTTACAGGACGGACAGGGACGGGGCCATAATAGCTACAACTGACGGCGTCAAAGTAAGATTCATCAAGACTTTAATAATCCACGCCCTTTCCCGTTGACTTCCCGACCTGATTGTATAATAATATCCATTATCTTTTAGGTCGAGGAGAGATATGTCCAAAGGCAGGATACTCATTGCAGACGACAGCATGCTAAGCAGGACATTCTGTGCCGACATACTGGCAGCAGACGGGTTTGATGTTGAAACAGCCTCTTCAGGCATGGAAGCCCTGAACCTGCTGAAGGCCAGGGATTTCGACCTCGTCATACTGGACCTGATTCTGCCTGATATAAGCGGACAGGAGGTGCTGCACAGGTCTAAACAGATAAAGGCCTCAACGAACTTCATCGTCGTAACCGGTCACGCATCGCTGGACTCCGCAATAGAATGCCTGAAAAGCGGCGCCTCCGATTATCTTACAAAACCGCTAAACCCTGATGAGTTCAAGATCATTATAAACCGAAGCATTGAACAGAAGAGGCTATTTGAAGAAAATTCCGGACTGAAAAGGCTGATAAAGCTCTATGAGCTCAGCACAGTGATATCGACCTGCCTTGATAAAGAGAGGTTCTACGAGGTAGTTCTTGATTCCATGTTACAGATAATTAACGGTAAAGTTGGAATATCGATATCATATAACAGAGAACCTGTCGACTGGCAGCTTAAAGCCTTCCGGGCAACCGACGAAAAAATGGCAAGAAATCTGGCAGATGCCCTTATATCATACGTAAAACTGCCTGAATCCGAGACAGGACTGTCAGGCAGACACGATATTATGAAGGTTGAATCAAAGGCTTTGGGCCTTCCATATTCCGACATGGGTCCGTTCCTGCTTGTGCCCATCAGTCATAATGAGAGTATGGCAGGATACCTGGCCATATTCAGCGAATTGAGTGGCTCATATAACAATTCAGACATTGAAAATGCCTCATTCGTTGCCAACCAGGCCACTCTCGCCCTGGGAAATATCCTGCTTTACAGCCAGGCCTCGGAGCTAACTTATGTAGATGATCTGACAAAACTCCACAATATAAGATACATGGATATAGCGCTGGAAAATGAGATAAAGAGGGCAAAACGATTCAATGCACATCTCTGCTTCCTGTTTCTGGATATAGACTATTTTAAGAATATTAACGACAATTACGGCCACCAGGTTGGAAGCAAGGTACTTATTGAACTCGGACGTATATTAAAAGAGATGGTGAGGGAAATCGACACTGTAGCGAGGTATGGCGGCGACGAGTTTACGATCCTGCTTGTTGAGACAAACATTTCTGGGGCAACTGTCATAGCAAACCGGCTGAGGGATGTAGTTGAAAAGCGCACCTTCCTGAAGGAAGAAGGGCTGTCTATAAGGCTCACTATTACCATAGGGGTTGCAGCTTACCCTGAACAGGCATCCTCAAAGGAAGAACTCCTGAAAGCGGCGGACAAAGCCATGTATAAAGGAAAGAATACAACCAGAAATATAGTCGTTCTTGCAGAGGAAAAAACAGATTAAGATGAAAATGCGAAAGAGCAGGCCTGTGGCTACCTGCAAGGGTGTCGGGCTATAAGGAGAAATAGATTGGGGATTAATGCAATAAGGGGCTTTAACGACATCCTGCCTGGAGAGGTTGAAAAATGGCAGTTTTTTGAGGAAGCTGCAAGGAATTTATTTGAATCTTTCGGGTTTTCAGAGGTAAGGGTACCCATACTTGAAAAGACCGAACTGTTTGTCAGAGGGATCGGTGAGGCAACCGACATAGTTGAGAAGGAGATGTTTACCTTTCCCGACAGGCACGGGGAGATGATGACACTGAGGCCCGAAGGGACAGCCCCGGTAGTTCGGGCATTTATTGAGCACTCCATGCATGCGGCAGACCAGGTTACAAAACTTTACTATACGGGGCCGATGTTCCGTTACGAAAGACCCCAGAAAGGTAGATACAGGCAGTTCTACCAGATCGGGGCCGAGATATTCGGCGTGGAAAACCCGATTGCAGACGCAGAAGTCCTCTCCATGCTGACCGAACTTTTTAGAAGGACAGGGATAAAAGGGGCTGAACTCCAGATAAACTCCCTCGGTTGCAAGGAGTGCCGACCTCTATATAAGGAACTGCTCCTTGATTTCCTGAAAACAATAGCAGATAAATTGTGCCCTGACTGCCAGAGGAGGTTAAACCATAATCCGTTAAGGGTACTAGACTGCAAGAATGATGGATGCTCCGATGCTACAAAAGACGCTCCGTCGATCATAGACAACCTCTGTGAAAGGTGCAATTCTCATTTTAAGGAGGTGAAGGCAAACCTCGATACACTTGGAACAGTTTACTCTATAAATCACCGGATGGTAAGGGGGCTCGACTATTACCAGAAAACCACTTTTGAGATTGTATGCACCGCGCTTGGCTCACAAAATGCAGTTGCAGCAGGAGGGAGGTATGACGGCCTTGTTAAAGACCTCGGAGGGCCGGAAACCCCTGGCCTTGGATTCGCTATTGGACTGGAGAGGGCAGTATCCCTGATAGAGTTGACTGGCAAGAGTTTACTGAAGAGACCGGCGCTGTTTATTGCAACCGTGGGAGAACAGGCCAGGAAATGGGCGCTGAAGGCCAAGTATGAGTTGAATCTAAAAGGGATATGGGCTGAAATAGATTATGAAGGGAAGAGCATAAAAAGCCAGATGAGAAGGGCGGATAAGTTGGGCGCAAGATTTGCTGTTGTAATAGGGGACAGTGAGATATCCTCAGGCTCTGCTATACTAAAGAACATGGTTGAACATAGTGATAAAGAGATAAACCTTTCATCGCTAACCGAAAAGGTAAGTATCTGATAATACCCATCCGGGTATAAATACCAGGTACCTAAAAACTGCAAACCACAGAGGACACAGAGAAAAGATTTAAAACAAGGGTTTGCCAGACGCTATTTCCCGAAAGGATAGTATATAATGTTTGAGTTGTGTGAACAAAAATGTTCCCTGCCATTGGAGAGGGAGCATGTCATAAGACTCATGATGTCTTTCAATGAACCCATGGTGGCCGCTCCACGTCACCCTGTCCAGCAGACCCATGCCTACATCTGCACATTCAAAGAGGATGAAAGGGTCGCCGTCTACATTTTCCTCTACCTGACGACAGAAAAAGTCGGGCTCATGTACAGGTATGTTGAAGAGCCATCCTCTGAAGGAGGCCCGACTGCAGAAGATGATGCTGTCCGGTTTGCGGAGGATATGGGTTTCCTGATGGACGACCTGAGATTTGATGAGCTCCTTATATCGCAGCAGGAGAAACTCCTGGCTACTATCCCCATGTTCACCGCTATAATGCCGGATATTCAAGAAGAGATACCGGCAGAAACAGTCGAAGTTGTGCCTGAAGAGCCCATAAAAGCAACCGAAGCCGTTGTCAAAGAAACAATTATAGAGGGACAACCTGGGGAGAAAAAGGGGTTGCAACAAAAGACTGAAGAAAAGATATGGGAACCAGAAAGATTCCTCAGTAAATTCAGGATGAGGGCAGCGGCAGAGAGAGTGAAAAAGAATAATGTATGAGCCTCTTGCAAAAGTCCTTAACCACAGGGACACCGAGAAAAGATGAGAGGCGCAGAGGACAAAATTATAATATTGAAGAAAAACCTCTGTGTTTCTCTGATTAATCTCTGTGAACTCTGTGGTTCAAATAGTTTTGCAATTGCCTCGTATGAAAGACAGAATGAAGACTTATGCTTCATAAATCGTGGCTTACAGTAACTCAGGAGGTTTTAATGAAAAAGGGTTTAACAATCTTGTTACTTTTATTCTTGATGCAGGGATGTGCTGCAAGCCAGGCAAACAAAGATAAATCAATGATCCACTACCAACTCGGGGTATCGTACCTGAACGAAGGGGACAGCACCTCCGCTCTTAAGGAACTGCTTGAGGCCGAGAAATTTTATAAGGACGATCCAAGGCTGTTCAATGCCCTCGGACTTTCATACCGTCAGAAAGGTGAGATAGATTTATCTATGAAGCAGTTCAAAAAGGCCCTGGAGCTTGATCCAAAGTTTTCAGAGGCCAGAAATAACCTGGGGACCATATACCTGGAAAAAAAGA